>NZ_PIZM01000004.1 GCF_002835465.1 Psychromonas sp. psych-6C06
GTGAGCCCGCACCTTCGCCACCTTGAATCTCGGTGATTAAATCCAGGTTGGTGATATTAAATGTATCTTTCGCATTACCACCTACTAATTTATCTATATTTTTAAAAGTAACAGAAACCACATTTGCAACTTTTATCGTGCCTTGATTAGAGCTAGAAACATCCCAAACATTAATATTATTGTTTGCTTGTAAACTATTATCAGTGGTTCCGGCACCACCATCGATTGTGCCTGAAATAGAGGCATCATCTACAATTACAAAGCTATCTTTTAGATTACCGCCGGTTAAGTTAGCAAAATCTAAAAAGTACATATCCCCTTTACTATTGGCATTATTGAATATACCGTCATTTACACCATCATTTTTCGCATCACCTAAGCCATCTATTTTTGTAACCGTCCAGTTATTCTCAAAACCATCTTGGCCATTTAAAGTGCTACCCGCGCCATTGCCGATAATGCCAGTAAAACCAAAGTAATCATCTACATTAATGTCATGCGTCCCCGCACCAGAGAAGTCAATCCATTCATTACCGGCACCGCCACCTGTATATGTTTTTATATTACTAAATGCAACGTACTGAGTATCATCTACTTCTTTGATCACACCTTTGCTAGTTGTTTCAAAATTCCATTTATTGGTAACACCTTGGTATGCCTCAATACTATTGGCTTTACCTGTCGCTTTACCATCCACAGAGCCAATACTACCTTTGATAATATTCGATGGATCGGTCGCATCGTATACAAACACAAATGAATCCGCGCCCTCGCCACCTAATAAGCTAGAGAAACCAGTAAACGCAAAGCCCGCTACCGTCCCGCTATTAACACCATTAATTTTCCAAGTGTTATCATTATCATCACCGGTTAAACGGCCACCATTACCATTGATAACTTCAATACTTTCAAATTCTGACATCGCTAGGTGTTTAACGATATCACCAGTAAAGTTAAGTGTGTCTTGAACGCTATCGCTACTGCCACCAATAACTGTTCCCGTAACATTGCCGCTATTATCTATATTAATTGTATCTTTACCCACACCACCCGTAATACTGGCAATCATCGCACTAATTGTGAAACCATCACCACCACTGCCTGCAATTAGGTTGTTAATATTGGTAAATTTAATTGCGCCCTCAGTGTCCTTATTAAAGTCACCACCGTGATCACTAGAGACCTCCCAAGTATTTGAATCTGAATTGCCCGCTTGCAAGGTATAAACTGCGCCACCAGTACCATTGACATTTTCAATACTTTTTAGCTTGTTTAAATTTAAAGTTAACGCGTCACTGCTTATTAACTGAGCTTTATCGGCTACTGTGCCTGCGCCATCAATCAAGTCTTTGATGATGAACCCTTCATCAAGACTGAACGTATCAGCACCATCACCACCTGTAATTTTATTGATTTCGGCAGAAATAGTGAAAGTATCCCCTTTATTACCTGCCTTTAAATTAGCAAAATTAGTAAACTTAATGGTGCCAACTTGCCCTGCATTTTTAGCATCAACAACCCACCCATTAGTACTATCAGTGATACCTTGCAGGATATTTGTATTACTGCCATCGTTTGACGCTTTACCATTTACATTTTCAACCAGCGCTAATTTACTAATATCAACAGTTTTATTTTCTAATAATAAATTCACCGTATCATCACCAGCACCACCAGTTATGGTACTCGTAACGAGAGCTAATTCATTGATATCTACCTTATCAGCACCACCCCCTGCATCAATGCTGTCAATCGTAGTGGTGACAGTAAACTCATCAACACCCGTACCACCTTTTAAAATATCAAAATTGGAGAAAGTAATACTTTGTAGTTCAGTACTGCCGTCTTTTTGTTCGATTTTCTCTGCGCCACCATCTATGGTCCAGATATTTTGGTAATCAGTATTATTCCAACCAGTTAAAGTATTACTGCCAGTGGCAGCGTTAACCGTCTCGAAGCTACCAAGTGTATTTAAGTCAACTGACTGTCCGGCATTACTGAACTCCAAAGTATCATCATTAGTACCGCCTAATAATGTAGCGACCAACTCGGTATCTTTTTGGTTGGTGGTATCGTTCAACGTGACTTTGTTTATACCGTTGCCTGTATTAACCTCCTTAAGCGACGTTGAAATAGTAAACTCATCAGCGCCTGTACCACCATGTAACTTATCAAACCCAGAAAATTTAATACTTTTAAGCTCAGTTAAATCACTTTCTTGCTGAATTAAAGTATTTGAACTGCCATTAACAGTCCAGACGTTGATATCACTACCACTACTATTCCAGGCAGTTAACTTATTGTCTTCTCCCGTCGCAGAGACTGTTTCAATATTTGTCAAAGGATTGCTTTGTAAATTCACGTCAGCACCAGCAATCGCAAACACTAACTTATCATCATCCCCACCACCATCAAGGTTGGTTATTTGATCAAATGCGTTAATGGTGATGATATCATTACCAGCATCGCCATTAACGGTAGTGAGGCCACCGCCAGTGCCAACGGTAATTTCATCATTACCTGCACCTGCATCAATCGACGCTAGATTGGTATTAACATCATATTTATCAACCCCACTGCCACCATTTAAGGCGGTAACATTAGAAAAAATAACGGTTTTCAGCACAGGGTCACCGCCATTCACTGTTTGCGTTAATGAGTTTTTGATGCCATCCACGGTCCAGCTATTAAAGTTGTCAGTACTGCTCCAAGCCGTCAAACGATTACTGCCTTCACCGCCATCAATGCGGCTCACATCACCATTACCGCTGAATACGAATTGATCGTCGCCCTTTGAGCCAATTAATTCCTCTATTTGCTCAAAACTGGTTTTGTTCGCATTAGCCGCGTCAACTTCATTCAGCGTGCCAATCCCATTTCCAGTGATTGACCAAGCGTTATGTTGGACAACACTAACACTCTTATCAGCCCCTGTAAGCTTGTCTGTCACATAAGCATTAGCACTACCCTGCAGTGTTTGCATATTACTAAAATCAACACCATTTAATGAGCCAGCATGCACGCCAGACATTGCCCAGTTATTATCTAAAGGTGTATCCTCTGTTGCTTCTTTACTGCTGATTAATTTATTATTGCCAGATGTTCCTCCACTGATGGTGCCAGTTAAATGGCCATCAGTAGCAACGGTAAAGGTATCATCATTAGCATTACCCACTAATGAATTGATATTATTAAAACTAATGCCATCGGCATCACCTGCAGCAACCTCTTTAACCAGCCCACCACCCGCTGAGTCAATTAACCAATCATTAGCTTGTGCATGCCCCGTTAATGTATCAGTTGCATTTTCACTGCCCGTAATCGTTTGAATATTTTTAAATACTTTATCGTTAAATTTACCGCTGTGTTTTGTTGCTGTTAAACCCCAAGCATTGCTTCCAGTTGCTTTTATACTTTGTAGCTCATTATTACCACCACCACCATCAATCACACCTGAAATTTGCCCACCATCATCAATCTCAAACAGGTCTGCACTGCCGCCACCGGTGATATTTTTCATACCGGTAAAGGTTATTGTGTCGGTTGGTGTAGTTTCATTTTTCGCAACCGTTCCGTTACCTGCGCCAGTAATCGTCCACTTATTACTTTGTGCAAGCCCAGTTAGAGTATCGTTACTGACATCGTTAATGTCTTCTTTACTGCCACCAGCAATAAGCTGATGGAAACCACTAAAGGTGAGCCCATTTAATGTACCTTGCTGAGCAGCATTTAATAACCAAGCATTATCCGCGATATTCGCAGAGGTTAAACTGTGGTTACTATTAGTACCTGTACCTTGATAAACAAAAACAGATGAGAAAGCAGCTTTATGGTTAACAACAATTGCACCATTCGCATAAGTACCGTCCACTTTTACAGTGATAGTGCCATTATCAGATTGGTCTGTTGTATCCTGTGCATTAATATCACCGTTTAAGGTAATACTTGGTGTACTCTGCGTTTCATCCGTGCCATTTTCGCTGGCAACCAGAGAGATATCACCCCCTGTGTCACTGCCAGAGGCATCAATGGTGCCTACGGTAATATCCTGGGCGGCAATATCAACCGCACCGCCTATCGTACCTCCCGAGGTGGTGATATCGGTTGTCAGCACAGAAGCGCCATTTAGTGTGACTGCACCAGTCGCACCACCATCTGTTGTGATAGTGCCAACATTAACTGCATTAGTCACCGCAATGGTCGCTTTGCCCACGGTAACAATATTACCAGCGCTAAAATCAGTCGTTGTAATAGTTGGGTTTATCGTGCCGTCAGTAGTGTCGATGGAGTTAGCTGAAATAGAGTAGTTGCTAGCATTGACCGCACCGCTATTAGCAAAAGTCAAATTACCCAGTTGCTGATTGCTGCCAACATGGTTAGAAAAAGTAATATCTTTACCGGTTAAAGAAAGGTTAGAACTATTACCCGATTTTCCATCAAGAGTATCTTTAAATTGAATGTCACCCGCTGTGGAGCCAGTGCTTGTTAACGTAACATTGTCGGCAGCAACAACAACTGTACCATTTAAGACAATATTACCGCCTTTGCCTAAGGCTTCATTACCAGTACCACCTTGGGCAGAGAGTTGGCCTTGTAGATTAATCGTTGCACCTTGCAGAATAATAGCATTTGGATTAATCGCCTCCGGTACTTCAGGTGCAGCATAGGCGTTACCGCCGATAGCAGTATCACCAGTTTGTGCACCAGCACCACCGTTATTGATGATATCATCAACGGTAATGCTACCCGCAGTTGCAATCGTTACACGTCCAGCGTCACCACCCGTTGCATCTTCATTACCATCTTTACCATGAGCATCACCGCCAGAGCTATTAATGCTCCCTTGTATACTGATATCTCCAGAGGTGCTTGTTAAGTTAATTTGGCCACCTTTACCGCCATTTTGCCCTGTACCATCACCAATACCAGAAATATCATTACCTTTACTACCTAATGCACTGATTGCTTCTTTAATCGTATAAGGATCACCATCAGCGTCTGTATAATTAGTGTCAAACCCTGTGACAGTAATGCCTGTGGCAGCCTGAAGAGTAATATTACCGGCACTTTGACCTACAGTGTTAATTGAAGTAACTAAACCACCATTACTGCTTAACTCACCAGCTTGAATAGATCCAACATGCGCGGTTAAGTTAATCGCTCCACCAGCGCTGTTTTTCTTCCCGTCGGTATTAATCTGTTTCCCCACAGTAACGATGATATTATCGCCGTCAGCGGTGAATGAGCCACCATAGGTGAATATATCATTATCAATGATAACGTCACCGCCACCATCATCAGCATCAGCTCTATTTTTGTTAGCTTCAAGAATTAGGTTTAGATTAGGGTTAAAGGTATTTGCAGCTTGATTACTATCGTATATTTTCTGATTAATAATTACATCATGGTGGGCAGATAGGGTCAGCGTAGGCTGGCCTCTGTGGCCTAGATCATTAATATCTAATTCTGCGTCTAATGTTATATTACCACCACCATTAGCTTCAGAGAGCCCTCCTTCACTAGTTTCGATTAAAACTTTGGAAGAATAACCTAGAGCCAGCCTCAGTGTAGAGATTTTAATATATGAATCTTCACCATCATTAGTAAACCTTTGCGAGTAAAGTTTGCCATCAGAGTCAGTGTACGACCACTCTCGGTCAAACGTCTCGTCATCTTCACTATTTCCATTTTCATTAATAGTTATGTTATAAGGGTCAATTAACCACTCACCACCTTCACCTTGCTCAGCTGAAGTATCAACTCTTAAATCTAGATCAACATATTTAGCGGAGGTTTCTACAAAACCACCATCGCCAGATTCACTACCGCCTTTGGCATTGATTGTGCCATAAACTTTTGCTGAGTCATTACCCCAAACAATAACCTCACCACCATCACCGTTAGTAATCGCATCGGCATTAATAGTCGCTTCATTACCGACATAAGTGCCTGACGCATTTCGGATTTGTTTATTTTCACCGCGGTAATCACCGCCGATTAAAGCTTGTCCACCTCCATTGGCACCCGACACATCAACGCTTGCTTGATCAAATAGCCCAACTTTATCACCTAATACTTTGACATCACCACCTTGACCAGTGGTTTCTGCAACAGCAGATATGGTTGCATTTTCGGTTAATAAATTGGTATCAGTGGCATGAAGCTCAACCGCACCCGCACCGGTTATTTGTGAATTAGCTAAAATTTGCCCGGAGTGTGTAACATTTTGGCCAATTGCGACAACTTGCCCCGCTGTCTGGCTATAGTCACCCGAAGACACATCAATGGTACCGGTATTGATTAAATCGGCACCGCCACCGAGAGTGAAGCTGCCATCGGCATGTACCACCGCACTGGTTGCTTCATCTAAGCCATTGACCGCTTGTGAAAAAACATCTTGGCTGGTACTGGCAGTTAGTAAGACGCGACCACCTTGGGCATTAATTTCACCACTATTAACCACAGCTGCATCAAGGCCTAATTCATCTTGGAGAATCTCTTTACTGACTTTAACGCCAAGCAGGCCACCGGTTTCAAAGGTCAATACCGCTTGTTTGCCAGCGGCCAACGTCACAGAGCCTAAATCAGCTGAAATCAAACCACTGTTTTCAACCTGCTTACCAATAAGAGCAACATTACCGCCAAGCGACGCACTAATTAAACCTCGGTTAATCACCTTACCTTCGGTGCCGACGACTTCATCAAAGATGTAATCGCCGTTCATGAAGTCACTGGTCTTCATATTTAAACCAGAAGCAATAATCCCGCCGACGTTAAGCACGGCAGTTTCCGTGAACACTAAGCCATTCGGGTTAATTAAAATCACTTGACCGTTAGACTGGATTTTACCGGCAATGGTTGAGCCATTAACACCAAGAATACGGTTAAGGGAGATGGATTTTCCGTTGGGCTGGATATATTTCACCACCTCGGTGGCATCGATGTTATAGCTATCCCAATCAATCGCCATATTTTGTGAGGTTTGTTTGATGATAGTGGCTAAATCATCTTTAGAGATAGTCCCCGTACCACCAACAACCACGCCCCCTTTCGGCCCAGCATGTGCCTCATTAAACAGGGTGGGTAAGCTAAAGCCTGCAAGGGTAATGCACACCGAAAGTGCCGTGCCCGAGAAACGTAGGCGACGTTGCACCCAGCGGTTTTGTGGTAAGCTTTGTAATAGGTTTTGATGAAACGCGCCCACCAATGAGCTAGTGACGACTTTTTGACTCACAGCAGAAGTTGATTTGACTAAAGCATTCGCAGAGAAAGGCAGTAAGCGTTTCATATTAATATCCCTATTACAATGTTATACAATAACGCCACCTTGCTCCATGCAAGGTGGTTAAAAATAATAAATACAAGTAGCCGTCAGTTTACGGCTAACAATAAATGGCTAAGGAGCAACACCGCCATCTGTAATAAGCCAAAAATTGGGAGCGCTAGTTAGAACATTACGAGCATCTTGCGAGCTAGATGAATAGTTAATTGTGCCAGCACCAAATTCAACGCCTTGTTTTAACGTTAATTGACTCCAACTAGTTAGTATCGCGTCATAATTGGTTTGAGATAGACCTGAATTAGAAAACATTTTTTCCATTCTCGTTGCAGAGCTTACATCCCAACTGCTCAAGTTTTGGTCAAATGCTAGAGCCCCTTCAAACATACTGTACGTCTCTTCAACTTGACTGACATCCCAGTTACTTATATCACGATTAAAAGCTTTAGCTCCTGCGAACATTTCACCAGTCTTAGTTACAGAGCTAACATCCCAAGTACTTAGATCTTGATTAAAGGAATCCGTATATGCAAATAAAGCACTCATATCTGTTACATTACTTACGTCCCAGTGTTCGATTGAACTATTAAACATTAGTGCCCCTGCAAAAGCTTCTCGCATACTTTGAACCAAACGTAAGTCTGGGGTATCTTGAGCATGACTAACCATATTGACAGTTTCTCCAAAAGCGCCTTGGAATGATAACCACTTAATGTCGCCCCACTGTTCAATTGAAATTAACTTCTCAGCATCATGCTGAATCAAAGAGTCAAAGTTTGTTTGTGGGAAAACCCCACGAATTGTAACCGTGTAAACACCGGGCCCAGTTTGATAACCAGGAACAGTATTATCATAAGTATGCGTATAATCCCCGGTTAAATTTTCACTCGTCGTGCCATCTCCCCAATCTACGTTATAGTCATAGGTAAACTCCCCCCCATTGTCGATGGAATTCGTGGTGATTTTGATTTGATCATTCGCACTAAAACCTGATTTAGTGGTGTCCCATGTAGTAATAAAAGGCTTTTGTTTACGTACCACAACTGTTCTTACGGTTGTTGCAGCATTACCTGCATTGTCTGTGATGCTATAAGTTAGTGGGTAACTACCCAATTTAGTTGAATCTATCTCACCTGAAGGCGCCTCAACGGTTAATGCCCCATCCACATCATCCTGTGCTATTGCGCCGAGCTCTTGGTAAGTATCAAATTGCACCAACCCGACTTCATTGTCACCATTTAACGTAATCACCGGCGCCGTTAAATCTTCAACCGATACGGTACGTTTTTCAGTCGCTTTATTGCCCGCTTTATCAGTCGCCGTGTAAGTAATGATGTAATCGTTCATCATGTCGCTATTCACGCCACCTTCCACACTCACCTCAACAACGCCATCAACAGCATCTAAAGCGGTCGCACCTAGCTCAACATAATCGCGACCATAAGCATGCTTTAATGGGTTCGCGCCCGTTACAGTGATAACTGGCGCAGTGGTATCTTTTTTCACTTCTGGCGCCGAACCGCCACCACCGCCACAACCAGATAGTGCGGTTAAACTTAAGACAAGCGCCGTTAATGGCGCTTTGTTAGAAAAGGAGATTGGTAACCGTGTCATAAAGCATCCCTGTAAAAATTTATTTGAGTAAGTACGTTAAATTGCCAAGCAGTTAAAATACACTGAAAGCATAAACAAAATAACAAAATTCAGTAGCGCAAATTTATCAGAAAACAAGCAAAAATGACATTAAAATAAGCAAAATGTGGCAATCTTTACACTTAACAACAATCAATTACCTTCTAAGCGACAAATCAGCGACAAAATCAAACTAACAACACAAAAAAGACACTGCACTTTATTATTTCAAAAAAGTGATCGAGTACATTCGGTAATTGGTTAATTGGGGACATCCCAACTTTTACCACAGAGAGCACAGAGCGCTTCGCTTTCATAGAGGAAAGATGAACACGTGATGATTTTTTGTAGCTGTAAGTCTAAGAATAGTGTTCAGGGACATCCCAACTTTTACCACAGAGGGCACAGAGCGCTTCGCTTTCACAGAGGAAAGATGAACACGTGATGATTTTTTGTAGCTGTAAGTCTAAGAATAGTGATCGGGGACATCCCAACTTTTACCACAGAGGGCACAGAGCCCTTCGCTTTCACAGAGGAAAGATTGAGAAGTTAGTCAAAAAGGCATGGGTATCCCAAAATAGAAAGATGCTGTGGGATGAGGGAAGCGTGTGCGCTTCCCGTCTCGTGTATTTAAGGACGCTGTGCTAATACCTTATCAATATCAGTAGCACTATGTCGTTCAGGTAGTTGTTCCCAAGCTTCACCCCAAGAACGGTTGACGATACAACCACGCTGTACCGCGCTACGTTGTTGTAATTGAGTCGCCCAACGCATGATATGGGTATAGTTTTGTACCTGTAAAAACTCTGCCGCATCATACAATTCGCCTAATACCAATTTGCCATACCATGGAAAAATCGCCATATCGGCAATCGAATATTCTTCTCCTGCAACGTAGGTATTGTTTGCCAGTTGTTTATCCAGTACATCTAATTGGCGTTTAGCTTCCATTGCAAAGCGGTTAATCGGGTATTCTAATTTTTCATCTGCATAGGCATAAAAATGGCCAAAACCGCCACCAAGAAATGGCGCTGACCCTTGCGCCCAAAATAACCAGTTAAAAGTTTGCGTGCGTGCGCTCCCCTGCGCTGGTAAAAAGTGACCAAACTTTTCGGCCAAATGTAGCAGTATAGAAGCGGACTCAAAGACATTTACCTCTTCATCGCCGGATTTATCTAGCAATGCGGGTATTTTTGAATTTGGATTTACGGCAACAAAACCCGATGAGAATTGATTGCCTTCACCGATATTTATCAGGTAAGCATCGTATTCCGCCTCTGTAATGCCCAATGCGAGTAATTCTTCTAATAGAATGGTTACTTTTTGGCCGTTAGGTGTGCCTAATGAATATAGCTGTAATGGGTTATCACCTTGTGGAAGTGCTTGTTGATGTGTTGCACCAGAAACGGGACGATTAATGTTCGCCCACTTGTTGCCTGACGCGGTATTTTCACTCCAAATTTTAGGGGGTTGATATTGCTTAGTCATCAGCATTTCCTTTAATAATTGATTAAAATAATAGGGTAATATCGCCTTTATCCGTTTGATATTCAAACTGAATTTTTCCATCTTGCTGAACAAAAGCTAATGCTTCTCCGCCCTGCTCAACCGCAACCACTTTTTGCTCCACATCGCCCATAGCGGTCAACTCACGATTAACCTGCGAACACAATTGCGTCTGGGTAACCGTTCCTTGTATTGAGAAACGTTGCTGTTGTGCATCGGATTTTTCTAATGTTAGGGTGCAATACTCTCGTGCATAGCGATAATTAACGATTTCGCCAGCATCACTGACCCACACTAAATCGGTGTCAGAGGCCTGTTTGAGTTTGTCTAGCAATCTCAGGTATTCTGTTTTACTGACGGCAAAGTAAGAGTCATCATTAATACCGTGGAAATACTGCACACCAAAGCCCTGTTGTGAAATGACATCCTGTAAAAATGCCCCTAAGCGTTTCTTTTTTCCCAATTTCCAATAGGGGCTCCAATCATAAAAAAGCGATACTTTTAATTTATAACCATTGTAAAAATCTTTGTCGTTAATACCTTGATTGCCAGCCCATACTCCATTATTTTCTACTGGCGCACGCATGGCAATTAACTCAGGATGTTCACGTACATATTTATAGCTTTCATCACTACCAATGTCATAGGGCATAGCCATTAAGGTCGGCGTGTAACCAGTTTTGGCTTTTATGCGCTCGTTTGCTTTGCCAATATCTAATTCATTTTTCCAATCATCACGAAAGGTTTTCGACTCCCAAGTCGGCTTAAACGCAGGTGTGTGTCGCATCGAATGGTTATAGAGTGTAAAACCGTCATCCACATACTGCTTGGCTTTATCCCAAAGATCAGGCCAACAACTTCTTGCTATCACACCAAAAGAGGCGGTTAAACCTCGCTTTTTCAATTCAGGAACAGCAATGTTATGGATACTGTCTTGTGTACCTCCGCAATAATCATCGTGTTGTAGTGCATAGGCTGATTGCTTATTGTATTTCCAAGTACTATTAACAAGGGAGATGTCATTGGCTTGGGAAGCCTGTGAGAGGGTTGCCAAAAGAAGTGCGCTGGCGCTTATTTTAATAACAGACATAATATCCTTCCAAATTGTGGTGAAGCTGAATTATCTCCTATCGATGATTAAAAAACAGTGAAATGTGTGCTTTTTTGTGAGGCAAAACTCGGCACTATCTCAGTACCGAGTGTCAATAAGTCTGTTTATGAGAATTGACTCATGGTGTTATTTTCGCCCGAGGCTTTTAAGGCTTGATCACCTGAGAAGTACTCTTTGTGATCATCACCTATGTTGGAGCCTGACATGTCTTGATGTTTTACTGATGCCAGAGATTGGCGGATCTCTTGGCGCTGCACATTTTCAACGTAAGCCAGCATGCCGCGCTCGCCAAAGTATTCTTTAGCTAAGTTATCGGTTGAAAGCGCTGCCGTATGGTAGGTCGGTAGCGTGATCAAATGATGGAAAATACCCGCATGTTTAGACGCTTCCCTTTGGAAGTCTTGAATCTTCTCATCGGCCGTCGTTGCCAGCGCTGTGTTATCGTAAAGCGGGCTCATCAAGTCACCGCGATGGTATGAGCTTAAGTCTTTACCTTCACTTTGCCACGCATCAAATACTTGCTGACGGAAGTTTAATGTCCAGTTAAAGGATGGGCTATTGTTGTAAACTAATTTGGCATTGGGTACCACTTCGCGAATACGGTTTACCATGCCCGCAATCTGCTCTACATTCGGCGTTTCCGTTTCAATCCAAAGTAGATCTGCGCCATGTTGCAGTGAAGTAATACAATCAAGTACGACACGATCTTCACCGGTATTAGGTTTAAAGCGTACTAAGCCGTTCGCCAAACGTGTTGGTTTAATAAGCTCACCGCCACGGTGTAACACCATATCTCCCGAGTCTAGTTGATCTAGCGAATTGAGTGGCTCGCCATCGATAAAGGCATTGTACTGTTCCGCTAAATCACCAGGATATTGCGACACAGGGATTTTTTGAGTCAGCCCAGCACCTAGTGAATCAGTACGCGCGACGATAATTCCCTCTTCAACGCCTAATTCTAAAAAGGCATAACGTACGGCATTAATTTTCGCGAGAAAATCTTCATGGGGCACCGTTACTTTACCGTCTTGGTGACCACACTGCTTAGCATCTGACACTTGGTTTTCAATCTGAATACAGCATGCCCCCGCTTCAATCATCTTTTTAGCCAGTAAATAAGTCGCTTCTTCATTACCAAAACCGGCATCAATATCGGCAATAATCGGCACCACATGAGTTTCAAATTCATTGATCTGTTTTTGCACTGCTTGTGCGGCGACTTGATCGCCACGACTTTGTGCGTCATCGAGCTCGGTAAACAGATGGTTTAGCTCACGCGCATCCGCCTGTTTTAAGAAAGTATATAGCTCTTCAATGAGCATCGGCACAGAGGTTTTTTCATGCATTGACTGATCCGGTAACGGACCAAATTCTGAGCGCATCGCAGCAACCATCCATCCAGAGAGGTAAAGGTAACGCCCCTTAGTGGTGGTGAAATGCTTTTTAATGGAGATCATCTTTTGTTGGCCAATAAATCCGTGCCAACAACCTAATGATTGTGTGTAGTTATCACTATTTTCATCATAAGCGTGCATATCTTCACGCATAATAGCCGCAGTATAATTGGCAATATCTAACCCTGTTTTGAAACGATTTTGTAAACGCATACGGGTTACGTATTCAGCATTAATTGCATTCCATGTTGTACCTTGTTGGCCTAAGAAGTTGCTTGCGTTGTTCATTTCTGTTTTGTAATTCATCATAATTCCCTCTCTATTGATCATTTGTGTAGTGAATAAAACTATCTAGAATTGCTGTTTTGCTAATATGCGGTACTCGTGTAACAGTGGTTCGGTATAACCGTTTGGTTGTTTATCTCCTTTAAAAATAAGTGCTTGCGCTGCTTGAAAAGCTAAGTTTTGCTCGCAATTAGGACACATGTTACGGTAGCCCGGCACGCCCTTGTTTTGCTCATCAACCACTTGAGCCATATTTTGCATTACTTGCTCAACCTGTGAGTGGGTGCAAACCTTATGTATTAACCAGTTGCTAATATGTTGACTCGAAATACGTAATGTGGCGCGATCTTCCATTAAGCCGATATCATTAATATCCGGCACTTTAGAGCACCCGACGCCCATCTCTACCCAGCGCACTACATAACCTAAAATACCTTGAATATTGTTAGCTAACTCACTCAATACCTGTTCCTCGCTAAGCTGTATTTCATTCGGCATAACAGGCATGGTTAACATCGCATCAAGACTGGCAGGCTGGCGTGTTAATATTGATTTTTGTTGTTCAAACACATCAATTTGGTGATAGTGCAAAGCATGTAAAGTGGCTGCTGTCGGAGATGGTACCCAAGCGGTATTGGCGCCAGATTGCGGGTGTACAATTTTATCTTGCATCATCTGCTTCATCTCATCGGGCATCGCCCACATGCCTTTACCAATTTGCGCTTTTCCTGAAAACCCACAGCGTAACCCTATCTCAACATTGTTATTCTCATAGGCTCCGATCCAAGGTTCGTTTTTAATGGCAGATTTAGGGTAAAAAGCGCCCGCTCTCATGCTGGTGTGGATCTCATCGCCCGTTCTATCTAAAAAGCCGGTATTAATAAACACCACACGCTCGCGTGCTTCGTAAATGCACTGTTTAAGGTTGAGTGTGGTGCGACGCTCTTCATCCATGATGCCAATTTTTAAGGTGTTTTTAGGCAGGTTTAAAATCTCTTCCACGCGACTAAACAACTCACAGGTGAAACGCACTTCTTCGGGGCCATGCATTTTGGGCTTAACAATATAAATGCTACCGGTATGGCTATTTCTAAATTTGTCTCCTTCGCGTTTTTGTAGATCTAAACTACCAATGAGCGCGGTAATCAATGCATCAACAATCCCTTCTGGCGCATTATTACCCTCACTATCTTGGATTAAATCGGTGCCCATCAAATGGCCAACATTTCGTACCATCAACAGCGATCTCCCCGGTACACGGTATAACTCGCCTGATTTAGCGGTAAAACAGCGATCATAATTAAGATGACGCTCAACGGTGTGACCATTCTTCACAAAAGAGGCGGCTAAATTCCCGGTCATCAAGCCATACCAGTTTCGGTAAGCCGACACTTTGTCGTTACTATCAACTGCAGAAACTGAGTCTTCAAAATCAATAATGGTGGTCAACGCTGACTCAATCTGAATATCATCAATGCCGGCCTTATCAGTCGCACCAATTTTACCGTGGCGGTCAATCTGTAACCCCACATGTAAGCCATTATTTTTTAATAGCAGGTAACTTGGCTCATTTTTTGAACCATCAAAGGCGGTAAACTGGCAAGGTGTTTTTAAACCGCTTTCACGACCATCTGCAAAGAATGCAAGTAGATGCTGGTAATAAACTAAGTAGCTCGATACATCGTGGTGCGAACCTGTTTCTAGCGGAAAATGTTCATCTAAAAAGTCTTTCGCTTTGTTGATCACCACTTCAGCACGTTGTGTATTAAAAGTGGCGCCCTTTGCTAACGCTTTGGTATCGTCAATAACATCAGTGCCATAAAATGCATCGTACAGACTGCCCCAACGTGCATTAGCCGCATTTAATGCAAAACGCGCATTACTCACGGGAACCACCAACTGCGGACCTGCCATGGTAGAAATTTCCGGATCAACATTGCAGGTTTCAATTTGAAAATCGTTAATTTCAGGTGTGAGATAATTAATATCTTGTAAAAATTCACGATAAGCCTTGCTGAGTGTTGGATTATTGCTATAAGGGTTATCGTGGTGCCACTGGTCAATTTGTGTTTGCATCTCTTTACGAGTTTGTAGCAATGCACTGTTTTGCTCAGAAAAGTCACAGATAAGACAATTAAAGTCGTACCAAAAATTGACGCTGTTTAAAGATGTCTGTGGCAAAATTTCATCGTTAATAAACTGATAGAATGCAGGGTTTATCGCGCACTGTTTCTCTTGAGGTAAAGTCATATTTTGCTCCTTGGTCACATCACATCGCTGCTAAGATAAAAATTCGAAAACCGTCTACCGCTCACTTTTCAAACTCTTTTTGTTTATTTGTCATTCAACAGTTGTAACTATAGAGAAATAATTCATATAATTTCACAAAGAAAATTACACAGTGTAAATTTTACAAAATGAAAATAAAAAAAAGCTTAGGAAGACAATCACACTTTCTCGGGACTAAAATACGTAACCTGCGAAAACGTAATGGATTAACGTTGGAAGATCTCTCTTCTCGATGTATTAAATTAGACGCGGAATATGCACCTTCGGTCTCTTACCTTTCGATGATTGAACGAGGTAAACGAGTGCCAAGTGAAGATATGCTGGCGGTCATTGCAACCGTTTTTCAAAAAAGCAGTCAATGGTTTTTAGATGATGCGCCAGAAGCACAGGATATTACACCAGAAAAGGGTAACAGGGGCGGTATTAAAGGCATGGCATTAGAGCCTAGCTTCTTGTTTTCAAATGAAATATTGCAAATAGCCATTCCTGAGATGTTATCGCAAACTGGCACTACCGGAAGACAGTTTGCTCACCTGTTAATTCGTGCTCATCAAGAACACCATCAAAACCATTTTCCCGATTTAGAGCGCGCTGCAGAAGAGATTGGTTTAAAGAAAATGCCACTTTACGCTGAAGATTTAATGGAGATAAGTGAATCTCGTGGATTAAAAATAAGTTGGTTTACACGCTTGCCAAAAGCGGAAAATGTTACTGACTCAAGTAATAAATTAGTTACCTCATACTTCCAGCCACCACGTACAGTTTACCTAAACAAAATATTAAAAAATAATATCACCCGGCTTAAATATGAGCTGGCTGTGCACATTGGACATAATGTTTTGCACAATAGTGATGGTGAAAAAAGCATCATGGTTGCCGGCGATCAAACTCAATATGATATTCAAAAGGAGCAGATCCCCTCTTCAAGCCAACTCGATGCGCAGGATATTTTGCATGCTTGGCGTGATTTTGAATGTAGCTTTTTTGCAGCGGCCCTGCTTTGCCCTAAAGTCCCCTTTAGGCAGCTACTTGATCGTGAAGGTTATGAGATAGATGTGTGTAAACAGATTGAAGTGTCAGAAGCAGTAGTAATGCGCCGTATGACAGCGGTTTCAGCTTATCCGCACTGGCACTATTTTGATGCCTATGCACAGGGGAAATTAAAAGCAGTGTATCGAGGTAATGGTATTCCATTGCCTTGGGGAAACATGCGTATTGTCCGCGACCCTTGCCAGCATTGGTCTGTATTTCGTATGCTAAACCAACCCGCGGCCGGAACCGCAGCTCAGTTTTCCATTTTAAATGAAAATGGCATTGCCAAAATATATTGCTGTGAGTCTATCAAAGTACAAGATTTAAATAGTGCCAGTCATGTGCTGTGTACCGGCATTGAGCTCAACCCTGCGATCAGTGCGCAGGGGCACGATGCCACTTTATTGGTCAATGAATTACAAAAATTATGTATTGAAAATGGTGGTACTTGCAAAATACCACCTAAAATGAAAACAGTGCTTAATAGCGTGGCACGGATTCTCAACATAAATTGGATAACCCGTGGCATAGAACAGGAAGCACAGCTCATTTGTGCACGTGGTGCAGTTTGTCCTCGTAAACCAAGTTGTTACAGCAATCAATAAGGAATAAATATGATCACCTTAGGCGAATTTATCATTGAAAAACAACAAGATTTTCCAGAAGCCAGTGGCGAGTTAAGCGCATTGTTAGGTGCGATTAGGCTAGCCGCCAAAGTTGTTAACCGTGAAATAAACAAAGCAGGCATCGCTGATATTATTGGTGCAACGGGCGTTGAAAATATTCAAGGTGAAGTGCAACAAAAAATGGATCTGTACGCTAACGATAAATTCAAATTAGCGCTCGAAGCACGGGGTGAGGTATGTGGTATCGCCTCTGAAGAGGAGGATGATTATGTTTCTTTTGATAGTGAACGAGGCTGTAACAGTAAATATGTGGTGTTGATGGATCCGCTTGATGGCTCCTCTAATATCGATGTGAATGTTTCTGTGGGCACTATATTTTCAATTTATAAACGTGTCAGTCCGCTTGGTAGCCCGGCGACGTTAGCGGATTTTTTACAGCCAGGCGATCAACAAGTGGCCGCCGGTTATGTTATTTATGGTTCATCTACCATGCTGGTATATACCACAGGTAATGGTGTACACGGCTTTACTTTAGACCCTTCTTTAGGTGTCTTTTATCTTTCACATGAAAATATGACTATCCCTAAAAATGGTGTTATCTACTCAATTAATGAGGGTAATTACCTAAAATTCCCAATGGGTGTTAAAAAATACTTAAAATATTGCCAAGAGATAGACAGTGCCACTCATCGTCCCTACACCTCGCGCTATATCGGCTCTTTAGTTTCAGATTTTCACCGTAATTTGCTCAAGGGTGGCATATATATCTACCCTTCAACCGCCTCTGCCCCTCAGGGAAAATTGCGTTTACTCTATGAATGTAATCCGATGGCATTTTTAATGGAGCAAGCAGGAGGTTTAGCCAGTGATGGCGAACGTCGCATTTTAACTATCTCTCCAACAGAGTTACACCAAAGAGTGCCTTTCTTTTGTGGCAGTGAAAATATGGTTAATGATGTGCAAGGCATGCTTAGCCAATTTAAAGATTAATAAAAATACAGTATTCAGACATTTCATCAATAGGGGCTAGTACATGAGAAAGCCCCTTTCTTGACTAAAGAATTATCTTTAATGGTAAAATTTACACTTTAATATCACAAAACCACTAGATATATCATCGGATCACGCGTTACAATGCACCGCGAAGATTGATTTGTAATATAATATCACTTTATTAATTTGGAGCTAAGATGATCACACTAGGTGAGTTTATTATTGATAAGCAACACGATTTCCCTGAAGCGAGTGGTGAATTAACATTACTACTCAGCGCTATTCAGTTGGCAGCAAAAGTAGTTAACCGAGAGATCAATAAGGCGGGCTTAGCCGATATTATTGGCAGTACTGGCAATGAAAATGTTCAGGGTGAAGTGCAACAAAAAATGGATCTGTACGCTAACGATAAATTTAAAGCAGCCTTAGAAGCGCGGGGTGAAGTATGTGGTATCGCCTCCGAAGAGGAAGATGAATTTATTAGCTTTGATACAGAGCGTGGTTGCAACAGTAAATATGTCGTACTGATGGATCCACTTGATGGCTCTTCAAATATCGATGTAAATGTTTCAGTTGGTACTATCTTCTCAATTTACAAACGTAAAAGCCCAGTGGGGACTCCTGTTGTCTTGGCAGACTTTTTACAACCTGGTGTTGACCAAGTTGCTGCCGGTTATGTGATTTACGGCTCTTCTACCATGCTAGTATATTCTACGGGTAATGGTGTGCACGGCTTTACCTGTGATCCCTCTTTAGGTGTATTTTATCTATCACATGAAAATATGCAGATCCCAGATAATGGCAAAACATATTCAATTAATGAAGGTAATTACCTTAAATTTCCACAGGGCGTAAAAGACTATCTTAAGTACTGCCAAGAAATTGATAGTGCGACAAACCGCCCTTATACCTCACGTTATATTGGCTCTTTAGTTTCTGACTTTCATCGTAACCTTTTAACGGGAGGTATCTACATTTACCCTTCCACGGCCTCTGCACCAGAGGGAAAATTGCGCCTTCTTTATGAATGTAACCCGATTGCATTTTTAATGGAGCAAGCAGGTGGCAAAGCAAGTGATGGTCATCAGCGCATTTTAGAGATCATGCCAACTGAATTACACCAGCGAGTGCCTTTCTTCTGTGGTAGCAATAACATGGTTGATAAAGCACACTCGATGATGGAAGCTTGTAAATAAAGTCGCTTAAACAACAATGCCACTCATGAAGTGGCATTGTTGTTGTCAGAGCGCTATTGCACGTTAAATATGTAAATAACGCTTTATTTTTTTGGTCGGTGTTTTAATAAAAGGCTCCGATTGTTCAAAGACAGTCATTATTTTTGAATAGTTAGCAAGTTGAGTATTAGCCTCATTTTTAATGCTTTCTAATGCGGCTAAAATCTCAGTGTGCAATGCCGAATCGCTGGTTTTTTTGATATTATGAGTTTCATCAAAAAGATCATAATCGATATGAATTTTCGCAACAACTTTACCTTCTAATTCATACACTAATGAATCCACTACCAACTCATTTTGATTGATAATTGACTCTACCGCTTCAGGATAAATATTTTCACCACTTGCACCAATAATCACATTTTTACTACGACCATTAATGCTTAATATTCCGTTTTCATCAAGTTGACCAAGGTCACCAGTATTTAACCAGCCGTCTTTATCTAACACTTCATCCGTACGCGTTTTATCTTTGTAATAGCCCATCATGACATTCGGACCGCGCACATGTAATTCAGCATCGCCTCCCTCTTGCCCATGCTGTACAAAACGTGTTTCCATGCGATCAACAATAATACCCGTTGTGCCGACAGCTGTGTTTCCCGGAATTGCGCCCGCGATAATCGGTGCCGTTTCGGTTAAGCCATAACCAATCGCATAGGGGAAGTTTGCTTCTTGTAAAAATTGTTCGACGTAGGGCGATAATTTGGCCCCCCCAATACCAAAGAAGCGGATCTCTCCACCAAAGCTTTCAACTAACTTTGCACCGGCAATTTTATTAAGCTTTTTACGAATAAAACCAACATGGTTATACAAATATTTAATGATTGCATTTTTGTTGAAGCTAGCTTGTACCTTAGACTTATAAATTTTTTCAATCACTAAAGGCACGCTTAACATACAGGTTGGTTTTACTGTTGTCATCGCTTTCAAGATGATTTTCGGTGCAGGTGTTTTACTGATATAAAAAATGGAGGAACCATTACAAAATGGCACTAAGAAGCCAATTGAACATTCAAAGGTATGCGCAAGGGGAAGAATCGATAAAAAGCGATCTTCAGGAAGAATTTTAATTAATTTATCAGCCTGTTTTATCTGCGACACTAAATTATCATGCGATAGCATCACCCCTTTAGATTGGCCAGTTGTACCGGATGTATAGATGATCACAGCAAGATCTTGCTTGTTGATACTCACCGATTTTTTTTCAGGTTGTTCCGATTTACTTAATTTAGCGCGAAATTGAGCAAGCTTTTCACTGCCTTTAAGCAAAAGCTCATTTTTTGAAGCGTAATCTTCTAGTAAACGTAAACTTTCTAATGAGAGAACAAATTTCAACGATGAGGTGAAATCGTCTTCCGCTAATTTATTACTCATTTTTTCAGAAACAAAAATCCCCTTAGCTTCTGAGTGTTTAACGATATGATGAATCTCATTACTGTGAAAGTCAGGTAATATTGGCACGGCAACGGCGCCCATGGTGGTGATAGCAAGATAAGCGATTCCCCAATGTGGCATATTTTCGCTACAAATGGCGACTTTATCACCCTGTTCAATTCCTAAAGAGACTAATTTAGCCTGTAAAATTTCTATTTTTTGCTGTGCTTGTGCATAAGTGATCGCTTCGCCATCCACATTGGCCACTAAGGTACAGGTTGAAAACTCAGAAAATGCGTGTGATGTAATATCTAATAACGTCTGAGCGTTGTTAATTGATGGCATAGTTACCTACTAATAAAAAAGATAAATAAGGAGTTAAGTAAAAAAACATGACTTTATTTTCAATATGGTGATTAAAGTGGCCAACCGCCAAGTGCTTTTAATTTGTTAACCATATAAAAAAACAGTGATGCGGTTACTTCTGTATCGTACAGAGCTGAATGCGCTTCATTATTATCATAGGCTATATTTGCTTGTGCGCACGCTTTAGCGAGTACAGTTTGCCCGAGTATCAATCCCGCCATACTTGCGGTATCAAAGCTGGCAAAGGGGTGAAATGGCATTCTTTTTAAATTACATCGTTGCGTTGCTTGATTAATAAAACCTTGGTCGAAGGTCGCATTGTGGGCCACAATAATGGAGCGATTACAGTGATTTAACTTTTGATGCTTGCGGACCAATTTAAATATATCAGTCAAAGCATCACGTTCATCAACCGCACCACGCAATGGGTTAAAAGGGTCAATACCGGTAAATTCCAGCGCTTTGGGATCTAAGTTTGCGCCTTCAAAGGGAGCCACGTGAAAATGAATTTTATCAGCGCAGTATAAATAACCTTGATCATCCATTGCTGGGAAAATCGCTGCAATCTCTAGTATTGCATCGGTCTGTGCATTTAGCCCAGAGGTTTCAATATCAATGATAACGGGATAATAACCTCGAAATCGCTTCGCTAATTGGTTTTCCATAAAATACTCATAATCAAAAATGAGGGGCGATTATGCCATAAAGTGAATATATTTTGCTAAAGAATGCGGCCACACTGCCGATAGTTTATTTATGCAGCCCAATTGATGAGATTAATTATGAAAATACAGTTAATGGCAACGCTACTTTTATGCATTAATAGTAGCTATGCTACTAATAAAAGCTACAACGCCAACATTGATAATTCATTGTGGTACATCTCTAGTTCGACGCCTATTCAGTGTACCCTTGAGCACCCTATTCCAAGGTATGGTCAAGCTCACTTTGAAGCGCGTGCAAGTAAAAATATCAATCTTGATTTTATTTTGCATAGTAAACGCGCACTCCCCAAAACCCGCTCAGTGACCTTAAAGTCGGTACCACCGCAATGGCGACCAGGTAGCGAAGCACAGACAATTGGAAAAGTCACCTTCCACCAACAATTTGATGGTTACGTAACGCGTCAAAATGCATGGCAGATGCTCAGTGAACTCGAACAAGGTAAAGTACCCACTTTTTATTATCAAGATTGGTATAACAAAGATCAGGTAACCAGCGTTGGTTTGTCTGCAGTTAATTTTATGAAAAGTTACGACGACTTTAACAACTGTATCGACCAATTGCTTCCATACAATTTCGATGACATTGCCTACAGTATTCTCAAATACAATAAAAACGGTGTTAAGCTAACCGCTTTTTCTAAAAAACGATTAAAAATGATCGGCGATTATATTAAACATGACGAGAGTATCAGTGTTGTACTCGTTTCAGGTTACTCAGACAGTTACGGTGCGAAATATCGTAATTTAGAACTCTCTCAGCAACGTGCAAGTTCAGTTAAAGATTACCTTGCTCAGCTAGGCCTCGATGATGAAAAAATCCAAGTATCCGGATATGGAGAAAAACACCATGTTGCAGATAATGGAACTGTTCTGGGACGTATGCAAAACCGACGCGTGGTGATTTCCATCGAAAGAGAAGAGATATAAACAGCAAACTCAGTTGCTCCTAATGATCTAATAGACAGTCTGGTTCGTATCAGTGATCATCAGTAATTGAAAACAGACATTGGAGCTTGTTATGTTACGTATTTTATTAATGTTACTCTTACCTTTCGCCCTATTTGCATGCACTACAACCGAAATACAGGATCAAGTGAAAGCTAAAAATTGGTTTGCAGTCGGAGAGTATGATGCCAGCCATGGTTTTATTGAAAAATCAGAAAAAAGCTTACAAAAACTAAGTGATAAATTTGCCGATAAAAGCATCAACTATGCTGAATATTTAAAAGGGTATAAACAAGCATTAGATAGCTACTGCGATATAGAAAATGCTTATATTCTTGGAGTCCAAGGTATGACTTATCGTAATATTTGTGATCGCTACCCTCATGGATGGGCTTTTTATCAAGACTGGATTAGTGGACGTAACTCACGAGCGGCGTCGATGTAAGTATTGCTTGTTATTGATGAATGGCTTAATTTTAAATAAGCCATTCATATCAAAAGAAATAAATAGTCTCTCTCATATATAATTTAAAATAGCTTTATCTCTTCACAGACATTTTCTAAGAAAAAATAGTTAGGTGAAATTTATGCTTGAGCTAGGACACTTTTACTAAATGAAATTACATAATTAATTCGATTGCTGAAGCGCTATTTTTTCATCTTACTCATCAAATCAGCAAAAGGGTTATACGTCGCTCCACCTTGCATATCATCCCCTGCCTCAACACTACTTCCATATAGATCAGCTTGCGTGTATTTATCATGTTCGTGATCATGGCAATAGATGCACAATAACTCCCAGTTACTGCCATCTGCCGGATTATTACTATGATCGTGATCCATATGATGAACAGTCAGCTCTTTCAAATTCGAATAGACAAATTCGCGTGCACACTTACCACAAACCCATGGAAACAGTTTCAATGCTTTATCACGGTAGTCACTTTCTAAACTTTTATAATTGCCAGGAATATAAGCCATAGTTTTCTCTTTAATTATTGATCATTTATTGCCGTAGTTTAACGTTATCACAGTATCAGGTACAACAGGTTCAAGTGCAATTGTCTTTTGCACCAAACTAGATGCGATTGCTGTTTCGCGTTTTTTTGCAAAAAATGTAGCTATTGGGGTTCAATAAAAACACTTTTATCTTGATCTATTAGCCTTCAACAGTAGGCAACACAAAACTAAAAGACGTTTCTACGAACTTCACTACCGATAGTGATATACTGATAGTTATTTTATCTCACTTATATTAAACAGGTCTTTTATGGTTCTCTTTTCTCAAGAAATATACACATTAATCTCAACTGCACTCTCTGAATTAGAGGCTTCACAGGCATCTGGACGTACTCCGAAAAACCCACTTAATGAAGCCCATTATCTTGGTGCTTGGGTGACAACAGCAATGAAACAGAAACGCTTTGATGGCATTACTGTACCAACTTTAAAAGCATGGCAAAGCAAAGCGCGAAGTTTAGGTAAAAATGCGGGATTAAAAGATCAATTTGCCTATCTTCAAAAATGCTATGACCAAGTTCTTGATGAAGATAAAAAAGTAAAAGTGGTCAGCCGTGCTCAAGTTGATGCGTTAGTCGAAGCACTTGAGTTACAACAATGGATGGTTAACACCGATCTAATAGTCGGTAATAAACTTAATCGCCACAGTGGTGGGGCAGCCTCTTTAATTATTTGTGCAGATGAACTAGCTGACTGTTTCGATGAACAAGATATTTTAATCAAGCCTCTGTCTATTTACTTGCGTGGCGATTTACAAATATTGGTTGGTGCTGCCTTTACACAAAATTTACTGTTGCATAAAATCACTGATTATAAATCTAAGGTAAAATATCACGGTGAGTTTATCGTTTATCCTAATAATGATGGCGAGAAACTTCCCGAGTTTCCAATAGATGTTGTATTAGAGAAGTAGTCAAAGGATGCCAATGTTAGAACAGCAAAGTTCAATTTTATCAGAACAAGAGTTGCAATTATTGGCATCGTATTCACGAAAAAATAACTACTCTCGTTGCAAAGTTTACAGCTATAAGAATACCTACCGTAGTATTACTAACGAACTGCAAGTTGCTAATAATATTGAGCAGTTAATTTTTATGCTTCGCTCAAGCCCACGTGGCATAGCATTGATTGTTCCTGATAGTATCGAATCTGAGCCAGCTAGTGATATTGAAGAGTTAGTGACACTCTTAACACATCGCGCCGATATTCGCGTACTTTGGTTAGGCTCATTACCAAGCATGGAAACTAACATTTCTTCTTTTGTACATTGTAGCGATGAAGAAAATCTTAAAGAAAATATCACCGAATGGAAACAATCACTTAAACGACTCTTTGAAAAGTGGTTAAGCGATTACTCTGTTGTGTTAGTAAGCTCTGATAATAAAAAAAGCATTCATCAGACAGCCTTTAACAATATAGGTTTAGATAATGTCCACTACCTTGATGCCGATACCCTTAGTGCTTCGCTAGGTAAACCTAAGCTATTAATTATTGATTTACAAACAGAGGGGTTACACCTTGTCAACGAGTTGAATGAGCTCACTAATAACGACTGGTTTCCTATCATTATCACGTTTGGTGAATTACCGGCCAACGTTTGCTATGCAACCTATACACTGATCGAAAATAGTGGTTTTCCAGTACTTGCCACATTAAATAATATTCCTGATAAATCCCAGTGGGAGCAGCTATTTTTATCGCTTTTTTCACGCGTTTACTTAAAACATTGGGTCAGTGAATCCCCCACTTCTGCCGGTGCTTATAAACTTTATCATTTAGAGAAAAGTGTCATTGAAAGTTATTTTTGCGTACATGGCATGAATAAAACACAGATTTCGGCACTGCCGAAGTCCGACAATATCCGCTATATTATCCATGCTAAAAGTGTTCAAGACTGGTTTCCCGATGGCGTCCAACGTGAAATACGTTTTAAACTCGCTGACGAATTGGGATGCGATGCCAATCATTTAGATATTTGTATTGAGCACCCCGAAAGAATATTGCGCACCTCTATCTTTTTTTCAGGGCTAGTCATGGCTCGCTTAATTAATACCAAGGTTTATTGGTGGATTCACAGTGAACGTGAACTTTTAACAGACATTCTTAAAAACTTTCCCGTTTCTGATGTCATTTTGTCTGAATCGCTTAGCCACCAGCTGATCAGAGGTCCTTCAGAGTTATTGCTTGATTTTCTCGAGCAGGCACAGCAACAACAGATCAATATGATTGCTAGCCTATCCCCTTCAAATAGCACCGCAGAAGCACTTGCTTTATATGGTATTACAGCAGTTATTAGTCGATAATTTTTACCATCCACATAATATTGTTATTGGGGCTTATTACCGAAAAGTGATGAAGAAAAGAGCAAGTCGCATTCCCCCCTAATAGCGAGGGTCTGTTGATATTTAGAGTTGTTTTGCAACAAATATTGCCCTACGGGTTCAACATTTAAACGACAAAGTTCAACACACCCTAACTATTATTTTAACCAACAACAAGTAGCTCAAAGAGCTGATATGGATATGGATTAACCAACCGAGTAACTACATGTGGTCAGTAACTCTTTTTCAATCAGTTTTAATAGAAACAACTCTCGTTCAACCGACATGCCTTTCTTATCGCTTTCAGCCAAAGTGTTCTGGTTGTGTTTTATTGCCTCACTGATTGGCAACCAAACCGCTTTCATACCATTTTTTATCTCGTAATCTTCAAATTTAGTCTCACCAAGTTGCTCATCAATTTCACAACGAAAGCAGTAAGATTGCATTTTCATGGCATCAAAATCTTCTTTGTACCATGGTCGAAACTCTTCGTATAATCCAAACTCTTCGATATTACGAATATGCTTTGCGCCGGTTTCCTCTGCTAACTCTCTTTTAAAACCTTCAAGCAACGCTTCTCCATCATCAACTCCACCGCCGGGTAAAGTATAATCATCATAACGCTCGGTATATAAGAGTAATATTTTGTCACCTTTTAACACAATCGCCCGTGTAGCAATACGCTCAAAATAGCGATACTCAGCTAAATTCACAGCAGGATGGCAAGTCGATCGTAATAAGCGCATGGTAAACAGTTCCAATAATTAAATAAGGGCGAAGATTATAACCTAGCAATCGCTTGATACGCGCTAATTATTTCACTCGCTTTACTATTCGAATTTTTAGCCATACGTTGATAATGGCTAATTGTTTGTTGAAGATAAGTTCGATGCTCGCTATTTGCGAAATCCCACATTTTATCGCCAACTAAAGAAACAGGAGCACCTGATCCATTACTGATATGCAACACTTCATAAAAACGCTTGTTTTCAGCAACGATAAACTCATCGATAAGGGCACAATCATTCTCCTTCAAAAAGTGGCGAAGTTGATAATTGTGATGTACGGGAGACAAAATAAATTCAACATTGCTTTGTTGTACCTGAGGCAATATTTTTTCAAGTAGATCAATTAATAAATGCCCACCTATACCGGCAATGATAATTAAATGTCTGTCGTTATTAAATGCTTTAATAGGTAATGTTGCCACATCTAAACAATGTACTTGCCAGTGCTTATCACCGCTATAAAAACGGGTCAATTTACAGGTTATCTCCTCCATTAACGGGGCAACAACATCAACAAAATGGACACATTCTCCTTTACCATGGGCAAGTAGCTGAAACCCTAATAAGCCATGATCACAACAACAATCCCAAATATGATCATAGCCCTCTCTCACCGACGCCTCAATGGCAGCTAATCGTTTGCCTAGTTTTACCTTACTTAATTCAATCATTTCGCATACTCAGCGCAATGCGTTGACGAGTGAGATCGATTTCTAATACTTTAACGGAAACAATTTGCCCCGCTTTGACAATTTGCGTGGGATCGCTGACAAATTTATCTGCAAGATGCGATATGTGTACTAAACCATCTTGATGCACGCCAATATCCACAAATGCCCCAAAGTTTGTTACATTAGATACTACACCTTGTAACATTAGCCCTACGCTTAAATCTGATATTTCATTAATCCCCTCGGCATATTTTACTGTTTTAAACTCTGGACGAGGATCTCGATTGGGCTTTTTCAACTCATCAATAATTGCGCCGATTGTTAATGTGCCAAACTGTTGGTCAATTAAGTCTCTTTGCTGAAGATTATCTAATAGTGCTGTATTGCTAAGCAGTTGTTTGATTTCAAGACCTAACTGCTTAGCCATTTTATTGACCAGATAATAACTCTCTGGATGTACCGCTGTGTTATCAAGTGGGTTATGTGCCTCAGTAATACGCAGGAAACCCGCACATTGCTGAAAAGCTTTATCGCCAAGTCGCACTACTTTCTTTAGCGCACTACGCGTATAAAACAAGCCATGCTGATCACGATAATTGACGATGTTTTCTGCAATACTTGGGTTTAGGCCTGCAACATAGCGTAATAAAGGCGCAGAGGCACTATTGAGATCCACGCCAACGGCATTAACACAATCCTCTACCACGGCGTGCAAGCGTTGGCTTAATTGCGTTTGGTTGACATCATGCTGATACAAACCAACACCAATGGCTTTGGCATCAATTTTGACCAATTCTGCCAAAGGATCTTGTAATCGCCTTGCTATCGATACCGCACCACGAATCGAGACATCTAGGCGGGGCAATTCATCACTAGCTAACGCGGAAGCAGAATACACCGATGCCCCCGCCTCACTGACGATCAAATGCCGAATATCAAGACCACTGCTTGATATACAATCACTCATAAACTGATCACTTTCACGCGAGGCGGTGCCATTACCGATTGCAATTAAATCCACCTGATACTGTGTTAATAGTTTAATGACCTGTTGCTTGGCAATATCATATTGCTGTTGTGGTGCATGTGGATAGATAGTTGCGCTATTTAAATATTTTCCAGTGGCATCAATAACCGCCACTTTACAGCCGCTACGAAAACCGGGATCAAAGCCAAGTACTACTTTACGTCCAGCTGGCGCACACATTAGTAATTCTTTTAAATTAGTGGCAAATAGCTGAATTGCCTCTTCGTGGGCTTTCTCTTTTAATGTACTGATAATTTGTGTTTCTAACATCGGCAATAGTTTCGATTTCCAAGCTTTTCTTATCACCTCAACTCGCCAATTATTTGCCATCAGCCCCTTCAATGAGAAACCTAAATGGTTGGCGATTAACACTTCGCAATAAGATGTTTTAATACTTTTATCTTGTCGTGGATCAGGCTCTATTTTTAGCCGTAAAAAACCTTCACTTTTAGCACGTAGAATGGCTAACAAACGATGTGATAACATCCGTCTTATTGGTTCGTTATAATTAAAATAATCTTTGAATTTAAGCGCTTCTTGCTCTTTTCCCTTGATAACAGAAACCTTAAAGTTTGCATTATTAAGCAGTTGTTTTCTCAGTTTATCAAGCAGGCTAAGATCAACAATTAAACGCTCTATAAGTATCTGCATCGCCCCTGCTACTAACGCTTCTATGTTATTAAAAGCGGGACAACGATAAGATTTACAAAGTATCGTTTTATCACTTTCAGGCTGAAACCAAAGCTTGTCGGCCAGCGACTCAAGCCCAGCATCTATCGCTAATTGCGCTTTATTAACCCGTTTACTTTTAAAAGGTAGGTAGAGTTGTTCTAATATCGTTTTACTTTGACAACTTTTTACCTGTTCACGCAATTGAGGCGTTAATTTCCCAGATTCATTGAGCGCTTTTAAGATAGCCTCTCTGCGAGTATCAAGCTCACGTAAATATATTAAGCGCGTTTCTAAAGAACGCAGTTGTATATCATCAAGCCCACTCGTCATCTCTTTGCGATAACGAGCGATAAATGGCACCGTATTACCATCGTCATAGAGGGTAATGAAAGCATTAACCTGCGGTTTTGTCAGGTTTAGTTCATTGGTGAGTTGCTGATTGATGTCTGTTATTATTACTGGCTTATTCATAGTTTAATTCTTATTATTGTTTTACTTTTCATTCGCTATTCATAAAAGGGTTTCACATGATCAACTTTGCAGTCATTGGTAGTAACTGGATCACCGAAAAATTCGTTAACGCAACACGTGTTGATAATGCGCTTTCATTACGGGCAGTTTACTCCCGCACATTAAAAAGCGCACAGCTTTTTGCAGATAAGTTTTCTGTGTCCACCTGCTATGACGATCTGCAGACACTGGCTGATGATGATGATATTAAAGCTGTTTATATTGCGAGCCCCAACTCGTTGCACTTTGAACAATCCATGCAGATGCTAAAAGCGGGTAAACATGTCATTTGTGAAAAACCACTTGCCTCTAATGCAGCACAAGTTGAACAACTTTTTGATGTAGCAATTGAAAATGGCGTGATCCTTTTTGAAGCTTATATGAGTGCACATTTGCCTAATTTCAAACAGGTAAAAAATAACTTAAATAAAATTTCTCCGATACGCAAAGCAAATATTCATTACTGCCAATACTCTTCACGCTACCCAGCTTACCTTGCAGGTAATAATCCGAATACTTTTAATCCACAATTCTCAAATGGCTCAATAATGGATATTGGTTATTACTGTATCGCTTTTACTGTTGCCCTATTTGGTAAGCCTAAAAAGATCCAAGCGCAAGCTCACCTACTTCAATCAGGTGTTGATGGATGCGGTACTGTTATACTGGATTATGGCGACTTTATTGTTACCGTTGATCATTCAAAAATCAGTAATTCAACACTGGATAATGAGATTCAGGGAGAGAATGGCAACCTGACTATCAAGCACGTTGCCCTATGTGAAAAAGTAACCTTGACGCAACAGGAAAGTCTGGATTTAACGCTTGAGCAAAATGAAAACAGCATGTCCTATGAAGCTCAATTTTTTGCTAAACAGATAATTGCTAAGCAGATTGACGAGGAAGCAATGCAACGCGCCAAAACAACCGCGGCAGTGATCACTGAAATTCGTCGCTTAACTGGGGTTAAATTTCCTGCAGACAATAAATAAAGTCGATTAATATATTATATCTTTGCGCTAGATCGCATTTTACTGTAAATTTGCGCCCCATATTTATTGTTTATTAAAAATTATTTTGGTGTTGATGTGCATTCTCATTTTTATTTAAAAACTGCGTTACCGCTTGCGCTACTGTTTACCTCTTTTACTTTTGCTGAAAGTGCTCCTGCGGAGCCGGCACTAAGTGAAACGAGCATTGAAATTTATCAAAAACACGCGACCAACTCTGCTTGGGAAGAGAAAGATATCGACCCCGCTTTTTATGACAGCCCCTATCAGGTATCTTTGTTTGACTCAAAAAATGGCGAAGATAGTGATCGCTTACTGTCACAAACTTATTCTATATTTGGGCTTGGGTTAGGTGTAATTGCAGTGCTCGCTGTAATGCCAGAAGAGATCACGAACTGGGAAAAAACCGACCTACAGCTTGGAAAGAAATGGGCTGACAATGTTAAATCAGGCCCCACTTGGGATAGGGATGATGTGGTTTTAAACTATGTCATGCATCCTTACTTCGGTGGCGTTTATTACCAATCAGCACGTAAATCAGGTTACCGTCAATGGGATGCATTTATGTATTCAGCGGTTATGTCCACTTTTTTCTGGGAATATGGTGTTGAAGCTTTCGCTGAAGTCCCCTCTCTTCAAGATTTAGTAGTTACACCTGTATTAGGTTGGGCTTATGGCGAATGGGCATATACCACTGAGCGCGATATATGGCTTAACGGTGGTACTGTTTTAGGCTCTGAATACCTTGGAAATACTGCACTGTTCTTTTTAGATCCCGTTGACTCACTTGGCCGTAACTTCAATTATCTATTGGGCAAAGACGTTATTAAAGCCGGCACAGGATACTTTACCTTTAACGAAGTCCCACTTCCGTACGGTACAGAAACTGAAAATCAAATAGGCTTAAAAGTAAGCTATATATTTGGTGATGATGATAGCCCTGCATTGCCAGGTATCAGTGGAAAGAAAGTGGTACTTTCTCGTTATGAATCTCGAACAGAGGATCCGGTAGATACAGGTATCATTGGTGTTTCTGCCGGTGGAGCTTGGGTAAACTTAGATGATGAGTGGGGCAAAAAAAGTGCCTTTGGAACACAGTGGTCACTTGGACTTTACTTTACGCGTAGCTTTTCTACTCGCTTAAACTATACCCGTGCAACAGTGGATAGTAAATCGGCTGGCGATGATATGATTTATGAAAACTACGGCATAGATAGTCAATACTACTTTAATAGCGATGCTAATTTACGCCCCTTTATCACTGCCGGTTTAGGCGAAATGATGGCCGACGAAGATAAAACTAAAAGACGTTTTCAAATAAATGCAGGTCTTGGCTTACATTACAAAATTACCAATAACTGGGCTATTCAAGGTGATTGGCGGAGCTACTACAGCACACGTACCAAAACCCATGAGAACCATTTAAGTAGTTCTATTATTTACCGCTTTGGTAAAGGTGAGTGGTCGCTTTAAAGCATTTATAATCTGGCATATATCCAGAATAAGTTTTTTAAATAAGCCTATTCTGGATCTGCAAACTCTCCCCACCAACTGGCTAACAACTCCTCTGATGGCATTTGACCATGTACCACATTTTTAATTACACGACATGGGTTACCAACTGCAATCACATCACTGGGAATATCTTTCGTGACGACACTTCCAGCACCAATAACACTTCTAGATCCAATGGTGACACCACCTAGGACAATGCTTCCCGCACCTATCCAGACATTATCACCAATATTAATTGGCTCTGCACAGGCATAAGGCTTAACACGCTCAGCTAAGTCTATCGGATGGTTTACCGTACTTAATACAACATTAGGGGCAAGTAAAACATACTCACCAATAGTTACCGGGGCAATATCTAAAATTTTAACATCATAGTTAATAAAGCCCCCTTCACCAAAGAAGATGTTACTCCCCATATCACATTGAAAAGGAGGCTCAATATGGGTGTTTTTAAAACGGCCAAAAAGCGTAGATAAAATTTTATGACGTTTTTCACCTTCACTGGGACGAGAAAAATTAAAATCGTATAGTTTCTCTTTACAAGCAAGTTGTTGTTTCACCAACTTTTTATCAATGCGCAATTGCACTGAAAAATCTTCCACTTTTTTATGCATGATGCCCTCTACCAGCCATATTAATGTAGTGTTAAAGACTGACTCTGTGTTGATAGCTGATTGGCAATGCCACTACCAATTGAAATTCCTAGCTTTTCAATAACCTCATTGATTGCTGAAGATTTAACTGAGTAATCAACAACCTCTTCTGCTCCGACAATCTCTCTTGCGACAAAACCTGGGCTACCTAATCCATCGATTAAACCTAAAGACAATGCTTGCTCACCATTCCAAATAAGTCCCGAGTACAGTTTCTCTTGCTCTTCGGCCGCTTTAATCCGATCGCCTCGTCCCTCTTGAACAACGGCAATAAATTGTTGGTGAGTGACATCTAACACCTGTTGCCAAAACTTTGCTTCACTCTCTTTTTCAGGAGAGAAGGGATCTAGAAATGCCTTATGTTCTCCAGAGGTAAAATGGCGGCGTTTAACCCCCACTTTTTCCATTAAATCCACAAAACCAAAACTAGATGCGGTGACGCCAATTGACCCCACTAAGCTGGCTTTGTCAGCATAAATAAAATCAGCACCAGCAGCCATATAATAACCACCAGAAGCGCCCAACTCTGCAATCACGGCATATAATTTTTTCTCCGGGTATATACCACGCAGGCGTTTCATCTCATCATAAACATAGCCAGCTTGTACTGGGCTACCGCCGGGGCTATTAATCACTAACATCACGGCTTTACTATGCTCGTTTTTAAAAGCATCTCTTAAACCAGTAACGATACGATTAGCATTAGCTTCTTGATCGGCAGCGATCACACCATTAACACGGACCAAAGCGGTATGGGATTTCTCTGCACTTATATCCCCCTTGGGAGCAGCATTAAGAATTAATATCAACGCCACAAAGAGATAAGTAAAAGTCAGTAATTTGAATAAGATCCCCCAGCGCCGTGTTTTTCTTTGCTCAGCAAAAGTTTCTTTAATTATTCCTTTAACCCATTGTTCTTCTACTTTATTAGTGTCGCTCATTGCTTTATCCTGCCCTATCGTTAGTATCAATAAACTAGCAACATAATTATAACAAAACAAGAGGAAAGCAACGTGCACAAACTTTTATTTTTCATTACCTTATGGCTCACTAGCAGTGCACTTTATGCAACCAGTAATGCTGAGACTCAAGCTTCGCAAGCAGACAAAAATCAAATTCACGATAAGCCATTAGTAGAGCGTTATGTGTTAGATGAACTTAAATCGTTACGCCATGACTTCCAAGACTTAGAGCGACGCATCACTGTCGATATTACTGATCGAGAACTCGATGTTGCCGATAAGTCGTTAGGTTATGCATCTAATACAGTGACTTATTTTTTCTATATCATTGCGGGTGTCGCTTCAATGATTGCAATGATCGGATGGCAATCTCTGCGAGAAATCAGAGAAAATACTAAAAAAATGGCTAATCAGCAGATAAAAAATATCTCTGAACAGTATGAAAAACAGTTTGAAACATTAGAAAAAGACCTACGTCGTAAGACACGTCGTATCGCTGATAATCATATTGAAATTGAAAAAATTAATGAGATTCATAATCTTTGGTTACGGGCACAAAAAGCACAAACACCGACACAACGCATTGAAGCTTATGATGAAATTCTAAAAATTCGCGCTGGCGATTTAGAAGCACTTACCTCTAAAGCCGATGCTGTTATGGAGATGCGTGAATTCCACTGGGCATTAAGTATTTGTAATCGAGTACTAGAAGTAGACGATAATAATCAAAATGCACTTTATCAACGTGCCTGCGCTTATGCGTGTTTAGGTGTTGAAGAACAAGCTATTTACGATTTAACACGTGCGATTGCTGGTCGAGCAACACTGAAAGAGTTAGCTGCCGAAGAAGCTGACTTTGAAAACTTAAAGGGTAACGAGAAGTTTGAGCAGTTAATGCATGGCGATCATACTTAAAAGTGCACCTGTTACGTCATTGGTTGATTACAACAAATGACGTAACAATTGTTATTGCTTGGCAATCCACACTTTTAAATCACGAATATCCTGTTCATAGTGACCTTTTATCAGCTCAACCCAGTCGTCAATATTATCCCACCACGCCGGTAGATCGGGCGACTGTACTTTTTGAGCTAATTGCTGGATACGCTTTAACCCCACAGAGCCGGCTGCACCTTTCATTTTATGCGCCTCGCTGACAATACGCTCTTTATCTTTGGCTACCATATTAGACTCTAATACCTGCATATAATCGGGCATCATTTTTGCGAATAATGCAATGTTATCAAGCATCACAGAGCGTGGAATAAACGCTAATAGTTCAGTAAGCATCGGGGTATCAAAAACAGCTTCTTTAGCATCCTCCTGAATCGTCTTCTCAGCTAATGGTGGCCTATCACTCTGTGGAGAGTCATCCGTGAAAAAATGCTTTAGCATCTGTTTGAAGGAGCTTACGGTGAGGGGTTTACCCAACGCATCATCCATTCCTTTATCAATAAATGACTGTTTATCAGTAAAAACATTCGCAGTTAAAGCGACGATAGGAGGTAATTGGTTATGCTTTTCACGTAGTAAAGTGGTGACCTGATAGCCATCCATATCTGGCAGCTGTATATCCATCAAAATAAGTTGATAATTATTTTCTTCTACTTTTTGTAACGCCTGCTCTCCATTTTCAGCCACATCCACTTGGTGGCCTAATTTGTTGAGTAGTGCTTTAGCAACAACCACATTAAGGGCGATATCTTCTACCAATAAGATACACAGTTCTGGCACCTTTGCTTCGCTTTCTTGCGCAAGAGAAAACTTATCAGGACATACCACCGGTAAACAAAGTTTAAAGGTGCTGCCTTTTCCAAGCTCACTACTCACTGTGATATGACCTCCCATTGCGTCCACTATTTTTTTAGAAACAGCCAGACCAATCCCGGTACCGGTTGCATGTCGATTACCCTTTACTTGGTAGTACATAGCAAATATTTTTTCTAATTGGTCCTCTGGAATACCAATACCAGAGTCTTCAATCTCAAAACACAGACGAGCCTTATTAGCATTTTCAAATTCGCAAAAACAACGAATACTGACTTTACCCTGCTCAGTAAACTTCACCGCATTGGTAACAAAATTCCATAATACTTGGCGCAGACGCGTATCATCTGCATCGATATAATCGGGTAAAATACTACCCTGCTCAAAGTCTAAAGCTAAACCTTTTTGCTCGGTTTGAATAAATGCAAGGCTCTCTAAATCACTAATAAAATCAAGCATATTAATATGATTAGACACTAAGTTTAAACGTCTTCGATCGAGCTTGTCTAGGTCGACAATATCATTAAAAATATTACCTAGTGTTATGGCGCTCATATGAATAGTTTTTAAGTATTTTCTCTGCTCTGCGCTTAGCTGATCATCTAATAACATTCGACTTAAGCCGACAATACCATTTAGTGGCGTGCGTAGCTCGTGGCTGATGGTAGAGATGAATGTGGTTTTATCACGACTGGCTTTTTCCAGTGATTCTTGATGTTTTTTCCGCTCTGTAATGTCGCGTCCAAATCCGATCACCCCAACGCAAATGTGCTGTGCGTTATACAGTGGTAACGCACGTACTTCGAAAAAGGCTTGACGACCGTTAGGGTAATTTAGCCAATGTTCATGAATTTGTTCTTGCTCTGTTTCTTGTGCTTTTTGATCCCGTTGTACAACTTCAATTGCATACTCTTCAGGATAAATGTCAAAGGGCGTTAAACCGATTAGTTCCCCTTCACTTCGGCCAGTTACTAGTTCCATCGCTTTATTGCAGCTAACAAATGCTCCCTTTAAATCTCGATGAAAAAAAAGATCAGAAGATGTGTTTAAAAATGATCGTAATAAAATGGTGTGTTCTTCTAATAATTGTTGTGTTTTTTGCCGTTCAACAATTTCGGACTCAAGTGCGCGGGTCTGTTTTTGATCTTGCGATAACATAACTTGAAGTCTAGCTACGGTGCCATCTAAGCGTTGCCTGGCTTCTTCGAGATCTCCCACGACCACCGTTAAAAAGTAAACCGCCCATGGCGTAATTAATAGTCCCAAAATAAAAGAACGCGATATATCACTGATATCAAGTGGATCATTGAAATAATATGCAAGTAACATCTGTAACACCGAGTCAGCACTAATGATCGCAAAAGCCAGTAACAAGCTGAAACGAAATGCCCCCAAACGTTTCAGTAATGCTACGTAATAATGTACCCAGGTCTTTAAATTAAAAATACTCACGAATGCCCCACGGATAATGGAAAAGTAATATTGTAAGCAATATCACCTTGAAATGGTTGCGGTTATTACACATTTCAGCAATTAATTATCTATTAAACGCAGAATAAAGCAGAGCGTCGGTCAATAAATAGACAATTTAATCAATCACTGATAATCCTTTTCATTTGGAGGTTTTTAATTGTCACGAACACGTTTATAATGCTCCGCTTAAATTTATTAACTTTTAATATCCTGTGAAGGGAGTTTTTTCTGATGGCAATGCCAGATATCGCAAATAGCGCACAAGCTCAAACCGAAGGTACACTTGATCGCGTTGGAATGAGCAACATTGAACTACCACTCATGGTACAAACGGATAACTGCGCTCCACAACAGGTTAGCGCGAGTGCTGAACTGTTCGTGAACCTTGGTGATGCGCAAGCTAAAGGCATCCATATGTCACGTTTGTATCTTCAGCTTGATCAATTATCAACAGAATCTGAGCTGACGTTAGATACTTTAACAACCTTGCTAGAAGGGTTTATCGAAAGCCATCATGAATTAAGTCAGGAAGCTTTTGTAAAATTTTCCTTTGATTATCACTTACGTCGTAAATCATTAATCAGTGAAAAACGTGGCTGGAAAGCTTACCCTGTAGTGATAATTGGTAAACTAACCAATGGTACTTTTAATTTTGAAATGCAAGTTAATGTCCCTTATTCATCAACATGCCCTTGCTCAGCAGCATTAGCAAGACAACTGATTCAAGGTGCTTTTTCAAAGCAGTATGCAGAACAAGAAAACCTTAATAAAGAAGAGGTGTTAGCTTGGTTAGGCTCGACGCAAGGCATTGTTGCAACACCTCATAGTCAACGCAGTGTTGTACAAGTAAAAGTTAAGCTAGATGCAGAAAATGATAGCTTTCCTGTCATTGAATTAATTGACTTGGTTGAAAATACACTAAAAACACCAGTTCAAGCTGCGGTAAAACGAGAAGATGAGCAAGAGTTTGCGCGCTTAAATGGGCAAAACCTTATGTTTTGTGAAGATGCGGCAAGACAGCTTCAATATGCTCTTCACCCTCAAACTAAGTTTTCTGATTTTTGGTTACGAGTTAATCATTATGAAAGCTTACACGCACATGATGCTGTTTCAATTACGACTAAAGGTATTGCTGGCGGGTATCAAGCATAATCAACAGAAAGTCGAACATTGTTAACCTACTAAGGCCAGTCAGTTAAATGATTGGCCTTTTTTATATATCATTTAGTCTGCTTATTCTTAACCTTTCAGTAATACCAAACAAAATAAATAGCTGATCTATTTTACTGGTTAAAAAAACTTACCTCTCAGCTGAAACTTTCTCAAATAAAACAACCACTTATATCAAGTTTCGCCTTGAGTTAAGCCACTTTTCCTGCGCATAATATTTTGCTAAGGGCGTATTGAGGAAAAATAATAGAGAACAAGTCGCGCGATTCAGTAATAGCTAGCGATTGAATGCAACGTAGTTATCCATTCCTTTAACCAAAAAGATAGATCAGATACTTATGCGGATTGGTCTAACACCTTTATTATACAAAAAGTACTCAGAGTAAGTTGAGCGTAAAACAAGCTCCCTGAATATATGATAAAAAAATAAACACACAAAAGGCAATTACTTGTCAGCTTTTTTTACATGTATTATTTTTAACATATTATAAAACCATATATTTCAACAACTTGCATTTTGGAACACCATTTGCATGTTTATTGTTTCAACAGAAATCAAATGGAGTGCAAATGAAAAATATTGGATTACTAATTTGTTGTGGATTACTTACCGCTAATGTAAATGCCACAATTATGACCGGCGAAGTAGCACAAGATGCTTATGTAACTTATGAAAATTATGATTTAGCTTGGGCTTCACCATGTAGTGATGGTTTACTCGAAAGATCATGCGCAGCAATTGATTTATCAGAACAATCTAATTATGGTTGGAGTGTTATGACCTCTGATTTATTTGCATCTTTGGGGATCAACGCATCAACATTTAAAGTAGATTATTCTTCTGCTAATACAGAGTCATATAATGGCAACAACTATGCCAAAGCGACGGGATGGTTTTCAAACTCCTACACCCATATTGATGTGACAAACGGTTTAGCTGGATTATGGTCTTTCGTTGATGTGGCAGATGCTGACAGTTACTATGAAACCATCGTATACCGAAGCGCAAAAAGCATTGATGTACCGGCCCCCGCTTCTGTCGCATTGTTCGCCCTAGGCATGGCAGGTTTAGCTTTTTCTCGAAGAAAATTTAAACGCTAATCACGCTAAAAGGCTCAAGGTCAATTGACCTTTTATGCAAAAATTTGCGAGCTATTGCGGTAATCACTCCGTCAATTGCTCGCAATACAAAACTAAAAACACCTTTTACTTTTATGTGGTTATTACTGCTTAATTATAATTTTCGTAAATGGCCCCACTATTTAACATCAACGTCTTTTGGTTAATGTGCGATAAAGAATTAACCGAATTAATTTATTGGAATTGGTATTATTACTCAATCACCGTCCTTGTTCTCTATGATTGTTTCTCTGCAAGCCCTGATCACCATATTATGGTAATGCTAACAATTAATTATGAACGCTTATTTGGTCTCGTCCTGACATCTTCGCATCATACAATGCGCCATCAGCTTCTGCTAATAACATCTTCATTGTATTAAGATCACTTGGGAAGATACTGGATAACCCCATACTCATGGTAATATAACGACTAACATCTGAATACAAATGCTCAACTTTGGTCTGATTAACTGCTTCACGAAGCTTTTCAACAGCACGTAATACTTTGGTCGCATTACCTCCCTTAATGATAACAACAAACTCTTCGCCGCCATAACGAGCAGCAAAGCATCCCATTTCATTAGCGGCTTGTTGTAAAGCAGTCGCAACAATTTTTAATGCTTCATCACCTTTTTGATGGCCATAATTATCATTGTAGGGTTTAAAGAAATCTATATCGCACATCACGATGGAAAGCATCTCTTGCTCACTATATGCTTCTGACCATAATTGACTAAAGCGTTCATCAAAGGAGCGACGATTAGCAATATTGGTAAGCTGGTCATTTAACATTTTTTGCTCGAAATCAGAAGCATCAGAACTTAATTTTTCTTCTGTTAACTTACGCGAAGTAATATCCCGAGCCATAATGACAATTCCCTCAGAGCGACTTTCATCGTCTTTAAAGGGAGCTTTGTGGACTTCGTACCAGGTTTTCTTATCACCGCTAAAGAGAAGCTCCTCAAAGATAATTGGCTCACCTGATTTAAGTACTTCTTGATTTTGACGATCAGCCCAATCAGCACGATCAGAAGAGAGTAATTCACTTTGCAATTTACCGATAATATCGTCAGGTTTGGCATCCATCAATTTTGCGAAGGAGTTATTTGCCCCAATAATACGCCCTTCATGGTCTAATAAACCAATCGGATCATAACTAGCTGCAAACACAGTACTGAGTAAAACACTTTGTTTTGATAGTGCTTTCTCTGTCTCTTTACGCTGTAAATTTTCATCTTTTAACTGTTTGGTTAAATTATGTAACGCGGTGATATCACTATCGATACTCAAAATAGCAAAAATGGTACCTTTATCATTATAAAGTGGCACTTTAGTGATATTCACTAGGCTCAAATCAGCAGCTTTCTTCTGTTGGATCCACTCTTGGGTGTTATAGGTTTCTCCATTCCAAACCGTTGCTTCTTGTTGCTTCTGTTTCTTAATTGCAGGTACCGACATCATATCTGCAACACTACGCCCCGTTGCATGGGCTACTGTAGTACTGTTCGCTTCCGCCCATGATTTATTACAACCAATAATGGTACCTTTAGGGGATTTGAAGGCAATCTGCTCTGGGATAGAATCTAAGACTTTACGTAATAACTCGCGCTCTTCGATCAATTTTCTTTCTGCGCTAAGCAATGCTGTCACATCTTTAAGGTGGCATAACCAAGCGGTTTGACGTTTATAATGGATACGTTTGGCAAACAGTTCAATATCATGAAATGTATCGTCTACTAACAAGCGAACTAAGCCATTATCGATGACTGTTTGATGACTCGCTTTGTTAATGAAACGAGATAGCAACAACTGGTTTTCAGTCTCTTCAAAAATATATTTTTTCTTTTTCTTTTTGAAGGGAAATAAAGATTTAACCTCATCATTAAGGTAAAAAATGGTGTTCCCATCAAGAGAAAAAATAGCCAACGGATAAGGTGAAGAATCAAGTACATCTTTAAATTGTCTGTCTTTTTTTCGCTTTGAGCGACCAATAATAAACAACAAGAGAAATAATCCAGTGATCACCAAAATATTACGCGTCATATTTGCAGAAGCGCCCCACCATGGGGCATTTAATGCAATTAATGAAGCGCGTATTTGATCATCTATCTGTTCAAATTGATTTCCCCACTGTAGCCATTTAAGTAATGTCTCTTGACCTGTAGGTAGGTATGCGTATAGCTGGTTATTACTGCTATCTATTGAGGTTGTCGATAATATTGAACTGAGTAGAAGATCAATCAAGCCATTATCTTCAGAGCCAATATTAAAAATAACTAACGCATCTAAATTATCTTGGTATAAATCCAACAATAGCTCTAGCAAGCCAGGGTATGCTTTGTAGATAATATTACTTTTATTTTGCAGAAGCGGTAACTGTTGTGCTTGTGGTAACAAGCCCCCAACAATAATGCTCTTTTTAGTGTCAATTAAGGCATCGGAAACCTTGTTGGCATGCTCAGAGAAATAGTATAAGTCACTTTTAATAGCTAAAATAACGTTTTTATCTAGTTCCCCAAGGGAATGTTTATCAATATTTAATCCACTGTAAAGTGCAGGGCTGTTAGTCGAAAGTAAAGTACCAATATTTTGCTGTGGAAGATGCTTAAACTCTACACCAATACCTGTTTTTTCAGACCATATTTGCCAATATTGCGCATAAAGTCCTTGTGCTTGTTGCTGAGTATTAAATCCAGAATAGGGGAGGTTTTGATCTAAATAAATATTAATTTTATTGGGTTTGGTGGATTCATTTAAAGCTGCAAAAGCAAAGGTTGAAAGGCAAAAAAATAACGTAAACAATGAAAGCCGTTTAAACATGATAAGTAAATCCAATAATAGAACAGAACGACTAATTTTAGCGCACAGTTCAATGAAAGGTAATTTTATAATAGGCGTTACATGCTAGCCCTCACAGTTTATTAATTAAATAAATATAAAAAAGGTCACTATTAAGTGACCTTTTATTAATTTTATAGGTTGATTAACCTGCTAATTTAGAAAGTAAAAATAGTTTTTACACTAAATTCTTGATCTGTATTGTAATGCACTGAAAATGCAAATGACTCTGACAGCTGTATACCCGCATCCACTGAACCATACCACTCACTTAACTCTATTCCTTTCATCGCATAGGTATAAGTTGGACTGACACCAACCCACAGTTTATTAGTAAAGCTATAACGAGTGGTCGCATCAAATTTGATATAAGTCGTTGATTTAACATCGTCTCCCCAAAGCATACCCAAATCAAGCTTAGGATAAACGTTCAACTTATTATTCATGAGTGGAACTTTTGTAAAAACACCGATAGAGGTATCATTCACATCACGAATCCCCCACACATCTCTATCCCAAGTGCTTTCAAAGCTAAATCCAGTATTGTTACTTGCATTAATCAGCATGTAATCAACGTTGTAATAATCGAGATCATTCATCGCTTCAAGGGTGATCTTATGCTTATATTGGCCATTTAAATAGCCACCATAACTTCCTGAAATATTAACGCCTTCATTACCAGCTGCAACACTAACACTTGAGTAAATCGCACGAGGATCACTCAAATCAATCCAATTTTCTTCATTTTGCTCTTGCGCAATAACAGACAAAGGCAAAGTGAATAAAGCCATACATGCTAAAGAACGATTAAATATTTTCATTATTATTTCCAAATAAATAAGTTAAACAGACGCTTACCACGTTTTATTACCGTATATTTAGCAAATAACGCATCAGATTTTTGTAATGTCATTTCGCTGTCAGAAGCTTTCTCGCCATTAATACTCACTGCGCCATTGTTAATAAATTCACGTGCCATTTTGTTTGATTTGGCTAGCTCACAGCTGGTTAATAAGTCGACCAAACTTTTTTCTGACTCTGTTACCTCTGTAGCTGGAAGGCCGTCTTGTGCAAGCTGTGCAAGGTCAGACTCACTTAATGCACTCAAATCACCTGAGAATAATGCTTCCGTAATGCGTTCTGCTGATGCAAGCCCCTCTTCACCATGAACAGTACGCGTAACTTCTTTAGCTAGAATTGCTTGTCCCTGTGGGCGACCTTGAATCGTTTTATCTTTTGCTTCAATGGCATCAATCTCTTCGATTGAAAGGAAGGTAAAGTAACGAAGAAACTTATAAACATCAGCATCAAGTGTCGTGATCCAAAATTGGTAAAATGCGTAAGGTGATGTTTTCGATGCATCCAGCCAAATCGTCCCAGATTCCGTTTTACCAAATTTAGTTCCGTCAGCTTTCGTTACTAGTGGTAACGTTAAACCAAACACTTTCTCTTGATTCATGCGTCGGGTTAAATCAATACCACCAGTGATGTTACCCCACTGATCAGACCCGCCAATTTGTAACGAACAACCATTCATCTTATTCAGCGCAGCAAAATCGTAGGATTGTAACAGCATGTAACTGAACTCAGTAAATGAGATACCCGCACCTTCGCGGTCGATACGCTGTTTTACAGACTCTTTTTGAATCATCGCATTAACACTAAAGTGTTTACCTACATCACGTAAAAATGAAATTGCATCCATTTCTCCGATCCAATCAAGATTATTAACGACTTCGGCAGCATTTTCTTGCTCACCAAACTCAATAAATGCGCTAACTTGAGCACGAATTTTACTTACCCAGTTTTCCACGACATCATCAGTGTTAAGTTTACGTTCAGCCGCTTTGAAGCTTGGGTCGCCAATTAATCCCGTTGCACCACCAACTAAAGCAAGTGGCTTATGGCCTGCATCCTGGAAACGTTTTAGTGTTAATAAAGGTACTAAACTACCAATGTGTAAGCTGTCTGCTGTCGGATCAAAACCACAATAAAGTGTTTGGCAACCACTTGATAAATGTTCATGTAATTCTTCATCAGCAGTTGTTTGTGCAACCAGTCCGCGCGCTTTTAAATCTTCAAGTAAAGCATTCATAGTGTAGTGATCCCTAATTCATTAACTGTTTTATAAATATGGAACAGGATTTTACACAGTTAATAGAAACAAAAAAACCATTCAGTGAAGAAGTTACGATGATTGTGCTAACATTACCCTTTTATGATGAAATTACAGAGAGTTAAACGATGAAAATAGGCATTATCGGTGCAATGGATGAAGAAGTTAGCATCCTAAAATCAAAATTAAAGAATATTGAAACCACAATCATTGCAGGATGCGAGTTTTACCAAGGTACGTTAAACACAAAACAGGTCATCGTGACTAAATCTGGCATAGGTAAAGTAGCAGCGGCAGTTGCAACGACGCTATTATTAGAGCAATTCAAACCTGATACGATTATCAATACGGGTTCGGCCGGTGGTTATGATACTAACCTTAGTGTCGGTGATATTGTTATATCTACTGAAGTTCGTTTTCACGATGTTGATTTAACGGCCTTTGGTTATGAGATTGGTCAAATGGCGCAATTGCCACCGGCATTTGAAGCAGATAAAAAACTTATTGATGTAGCCCAGAAAGCAGCACAAACAATTAATGGCTTGAACATTATTCAAGGCCTGATCTGTACCGGTGATATTTTTATGGCTGATCCTCAAAAAGCAGAAGTGGCCCGTAATAATTTCCCTACAATGGCAGCCTGTGAGATGGAAGCGGCAGCAATCGCACAAGTTTGTCACCAGTTTAAAGTCCCTTTTGTCATTATTCGCTCTCTTTCTGATATTGCGGGCAAGAAGTCAGAGCTCTCATTTGAACAATATCTTCCAATTGCAGCTAAAAATGCCTCTATACTAGTAGAAGCCATTCTCAACAGATTAGATTAAATGGATCATTTGATTAATTTTATAGAGCAGTACAGTCACTATTTTTCAATAATAGCGGTCGCCCTGCTCTCTTTTTTTATTTCGTTGCCCAAAGACCTCAATCCGCTGGCAGCAGTTGAACTTATATTTAGACAAATTGCAGTTAAAGTAAACCTCGAGGAGCGAAGCGATGCGTACAAAAGAGTCGCAAGTTTACTGTCTATTAGTTTGATTTTTTTTCCTACTATCCTCATTATTAGCCAGCTTTACAATATCGTATATCGACCTCTTACTATTGATATTCTTTTACTGTTCATTTTGCTTTCTTGGCATGACAAAAAAGTAGTCTACCTTGCAATTAGTGATGCACTAAAACGTAATAATTTACCTCTCGCAAAATTTAAACTAAATAGCCTCACCGAACGAGAAACAAAGCCCCTCTCTTTGATGGGGGTAAATAAAGCCACTATTGAATCAATGGTTTTACAGCTCAGTGCTTCATGGTTTGCAGTGCTTTTCTGGTATATGGTAGCGGGTATCTACGGCGCCATTTTTTATCGCACAATACAAATTTGCTCGCAACAATGGAATGCTAAAAAAGCGGAATTTACCACACTGACCAGTATTCCCAGCTTTATCTATACCTTGATGTTGTTTCCAGTACATCTACTCATTAGCTTTACTTTTGCCCTTTACGACCGTCCCCTTCAAAATCTCCCCAAAAAATTTAAGCAAAGTATGCACTGGCATCACTTTTCATCTGGGTTAATGCTTGCAAGTTTTGCATTAAGTATGCAATTAGAGCTCGGTGGCGTGCGTTTATATCAAGATCAGAAAATCACCTATGCGACACTGGGTAGTAATGCAGCTCCTGCGGTTGAAAAAATTGAGCTTTCTTTACAGCGTATCAGTCTAAGTGCATGGTTTTGGCTTTGTTGCTTTACTGGATATACATTCTTTCCATTGATACTTGAGTTTATGCGAATTTAGATATTATTATTTTTTATAGCAAACGAAATAAATAACAGGCCTATTTTACTGGTTAAAGTAACTTACCCCTTCGTTAAAACTTTCCCTAAAGGGGCAACCATTTACGTCATATTACGCCTTGAGTTTAGTTTCTTTTGTAGCGCAAAATTTAGATCGCATACTTAATTCAGTTGATATTAGAAAGACAACTCGATCACACATTTTGGCCACCTCCCCTTTACTGTTTAAAAAAACAGTATTAAACTGTATTTATACACAGTCTTTTTAGGTATCAAAATTATGCTTAACCAACTAACCGTTCAACACTTTGCGATTGTTCAATTTTTAGAATTAGAATTTAACAATGGAATGACCACTATCACAGGTGAAACAGGCGCGGGTAAATCCATTGCCATTGATGCATTAGGATTGTGTTTAGGTTCACGCTCAGATGCAAATATGGTCAGGGTAGGCACCGATAAAGCAGAAATTAGCGCACGCTTTACACTGAGTGATACTCCACATGCAAAACAATGGTTAATGAATAATGACCTTGAAAACAACGAAGATAATAATGAATGCTTGTTGCGCCGAACTGTAAGTAAAGATGGTCGCTCAAGAGCCTATATTAATAGTACGCCAGTTCCCGTTTCCCAACTTAAAAGCTTAGGGCAATTACTCGTTAATGTTCATGGGCAACATGCGCATCAAAGCCTCCTAAAAAGTGACATTCAACTATCCATCATCGATGACTATGCAGCCCATCATCAGCTACTACAAAAGGTAAAAGATACTTACCAAGGTTGGCATTTTTTAAATAAACAGCTTAAGCAACAACAGGCATCGCAACAGGAAAAGCAAGCACGTAAACAATTATTAGAGTACCAAATTCAAGAGCTAGATGAATTTGCATTAGGGGAAGATGAATATGAAAAAATTGAGCGTGAACATAAACGACTAGCAAACAGTGGAGCCTTGCTTGAGAGCTGCCAAATCAGTTTAAATCAAGTGAGCGATGGCGAAGAGTTTGATGCATTAAGCCTGTTACGTAGTAGTGTTGTTGCCCTTGAGAAACAAGTTGAAAATGATAAAAACCTAGAAAATATTATTACAAGCCTTCAAGAAGCAGTAATTCAAATTGAAGATGCAAGCTACGAGTTACGACACTTTAGTGAAAATCTAGAACTCGACCCTGAGCAATTTTTGCAACTTGAAGCGCGAATGAGTGATGCGCTGTCTTTAGCACGTAAACACCAAGTACAACCTGAGCTTTTATTTTCCCATCACCAAAAATTGAGCAAAGAGTTTAAACAGTTAAATAGTGGCGAACAACAAATAGAACAACTTAGCGAAGATCTTCTTAAGGCTGAAGAAAACTATTATTTGCATGCTAAAAAGCTAAGCCAAAGTCGCAAACGTTACGCTAAAGAGTTAAGTCAAAAAATAACGAAAAGCATTCAACAGCTTAATATGCAAGATGGTGTTTTCCATATCGCGTTAAGCGAAAGTAGCCAACGATCATTAAGCCCTCTTGGTACGGATAATATTGAGTTTCAAGTCAAAACAAACGCGGGGCAAACCTTGCAAAACCTAGGAAAAGTAGCATCGGGTGGTGAGCTTTCTCGCATTGGCTTAGCAATGCAGGTCATTATTAGCCAACGAGTTGCCACACCAACGTTAATTTTTGATGAAGTCGATGTTGGAATCAGTGGCGCTACAGCGGCTGTGGTTGGCAAGTTACTTCGCAGTTTAGGTGAAAGTACACAAATATTCTGTGTAACCCATCTTCCACAAGTCGCAGGAAATGGACATCAGCAGATGTATGTGACTAAGCAGAGTAATGGCAAGAATACGAATACAACCATGATCAGCTTGTCAGAGAATGATAGGTTAAAAGAGTTAGCACGCTTACTCGGTGGCGATAATATCACTTCCCACACATTAGCAAACGCTAAAGAGTTATTAGTTAACACTGACTGATTCAACTAAATTATAAACCTACATCATCATGCTTATTTGATGATGTAGGAAATCGATAAACGCCTATTAGTCATTTTTTCGCGTTGTACGCAAAAATGGTAAGCCCCTCCTTTTTCATTAATAAACCATCAAGATCTAGCTAATAATTTGCAACATTTGAGATGTGAATTATTCTTTGTAAAGTCGCCTTTATAAAGAATAAGTTATGCTAATAAACCTCAGTAAACGTGAAAGCACAGCCCGCATTATTATCGCTACCATCTTTATCGCGATAGGGACGCATAGCCATGCAATTCTTCTAATGCCAATGGGAATAATATTACTCTATACCGGCCTCACACATAAATGCTGGTTAAGTCGCCTTATAAATAGGCAAACACAGGCAGCACAAGAAAACTTATTTATTCATTATCTACCTAAATATAACCCACAACCTGTTTTTATTTTTAAAGCAGATAGCAGTCTACTCTTTTGTAATAGCCCCGCAAAAAAACAGTTCCCTCACATTTCCCACTTTAATCAACTGATTGAAAAGCCCATCAACACTTTGATTAAAAAAGAAAAAATCGAAACTCACACACTCACTATTGATGACAAAATAACCTACTCACTCGTTATTCGTGGCACGCTTGCGTTAAATGGCGTCACTGTATACGCCTCAGATATTTCCGAAGTTATTCACCTAAACCAAGAAATTTTAGATACTCAAAAAGAGATAATCTATGCCATGGGAGAAATAGGTGAAACACGATCTAAAGAAACCGGAGATCATGTTCGTCGCGTTGCCGAGTACTCGGAACTATTAGCGCAACTTACCGGAATTTCAGAGAGTGAAGCTTCACTCATTAAACTTGCATCGCCGATGCATGATATAGGTAAAGTAGGCATACCAGACGCTATTCTAAAAAAGCCTGGAAAATTAACAGCTGATGAATTTGAAGTGATGAAAACGCATGCTGAGATTGGATATGACCTACTGAATCACTCTAAACGTCCAGTATTAAAAGCAGCAGCCATCATCTCATATCAACATCATGAAAAATGGGATGGCACTGGTTATCCACAACAGCTTAGTGGAGAAGATATTCATATTTATGGACGTATTACCGCTATTGCAGATGTATTTGATGCGCTGGGTAGTGATCGAGTATATAAAAAAGCTTGGCCTATTGATGAAATTTTAGACTTCTTTACAGACCAACAAGGTAAACATTTTGACCCAGCGCTGGTATCGTTGCTAAAGAATAACCTAACGTTGTTTCTCGATATTAAAGAAAAGTATCCCAACTAAGTTTATAGCACAGGCCTTGTTGATCTTTCGCGTTTATTTTGGCAACAATTTGCCCCAATTGACTAGGTCAATAGCGCCAATACAAGCTAAAAGACGTTTTGCTCTCCGCCAGATGAAATTTGCTTAGCATGACTAAGCCACATTCCATCTGCCTTGCTCAAAGTGAGCAGTGTTGAAAAATTTAAACGACAGAGGTCAACAGACCTTAGCAGGAGTTACGGTGAAGAAAATTAATTCAATTAAATTTATCGATTCATTGGCTGAGATTACGCGTTATCGTGACAGAGAAGTAATAGAGCGGAGTCTACTTAAAACATTGCTTGAATTTGAAACAGAGAGTTGCTTTCGTTTGTATCAAGTACTCAGTTGTGAACCTGAATTAAAAATGGGCATTCTTGCTTATGCAAATGGCACAGAGATAATCACGACTGAGCATATTAAACATCACGCTTTACCTGCTTATTTTCATAATGCTCTGATGCAAGTGATAAATAATGCTCAAATCACAACGATTAACTCTGAAGAAAAATGTAACGAAAAGCAGACTATTTACCCTGCTTTTGATGCCAACGATGAGATTTTTGCCATATTGGTACAAACAGCCAAGAAGATAGATCCTGAGATACAACGTTTTGTTCACAGTTTGTTACGTATCTATTCTAACTATCTGGAGATGATAGAAGTTACGAAACGAGACAAACTAACAGGATTATTGAACCGTGAAACACTTGAGTCTGAGATCACTCGAATATTAATTAGTAACAATCAAAATGAGGTACAAATGGTCATGCCTGACACCCCTGATCCAAAAGACCAAAGAGCTCAGAGGGGCTGGTTAACATACTGGTTATGTGTGTTGGATATTGACCACTTTAAATCCATCAATGATCAATATGGACATATATATGGCGATGAAATACTAATTTTAGTCGCAAGACTACTAGAAAAAAGTGTCCGTGAATTTGATAAAATATTTCGCTTTGGAGGCGAAGAGTTTGTGATTTTAGTAAAAGCTCATGATAATCACGATGCACTTCGAGCCTTTGAAAGAATTCGTGATGTTATTGCCACACACCAATACGCAAAGATTTCAACCCTCACTGTCAGCATTGGCGGGATTGAAATTACTCATCAACCAGATCCAAGAAACGTTATTGAAGCGGCAGATAGTGCACTATATTTCGCCAAAAATAATGGCAGAAATCAAGTACACTTGTATGAAGATCTCGTCGCTAAAAATAAAATAGTCGCGCAAAAGAATGAAATAAACGACTCTGAAATCGATTTCTTTTAACCATTATTAATCTTAATTTTTTTAGTTTTTTATGCTCTATTACCACTCATTAACATAGCATGTTAAGCTAGACTATTTATTTGGCTCAATGTTACTTATGAAATGTCGTATTTGTTATCTCCTTATCCCCTTATTGCTTGTTGGCTGTGCTCAAACCCCACACACTGGTATTGAAACTCATGATTCATGGATTAACCAACAAACACGCCTTGAAAATTTATCTTACTGGTCTCTCTCCGGAAAGCTTGCAGTAATAACACCAACAGAGAGAAATAGTGTCAATATTCATTGGCAACAATCTGATGAAGACTTTCAAATCCACTTAACCACTTTTTTAGGTTTAAATATCTTAGAAATAAAAAAAGTTGGGTTACGCACAGTTATAACAGACCAAGATGGCAATAACTATGTATCAGACGATACACAGCAATTAGTGCAACAATTATCAGGTATGGACATTCCTATAAAGCAACTACAACAATGGATAAAGGGCAATCCTAAGCAAGCAAATTACCAGCTTGGTGATAATCAATTAGTCAGTAGCCTCTTAAGTAACCAAAATGATAAACAAGGCTGGTCTATTAACTATAGTGATTACCGCACCGTAAAAGGTATTAATTTGCCCTACAAATTAGATCTCACACGTGGGCAACTCCGATTAAAATTTGCCATTGCTAATTGGCAATTACCAACAACGCCATAAACCGACTTCAGAAGACAATATGCTAAAAAATAATACTATCCGCTGGCCTGCCCCAGCTAAATTAAACCTCTTTCTTTATATCAATGGCCAACGTGAGGATGGGTATCATGAACTGCAAACACTGTTCCAGTTTATCGATCGTTGTGACTACTTAACTATTACACCAAACCTATCAGGAAAAATAACACTTAGCCCTGATTTTGAAGACTTGCCAAGCACAGAGAACCTTATCTATAAAGCAGCCTTAATGCTGCAGCAACAAACGAAAATGTCAGTCGGAGCTGATATATATATTGAAAAAAACCTTCCTATGGGGGGGGGATTAGGGGGCGGTTCCTCAGATGCGGCCACCACTTTGCTAGCATTAAATTATCACTGGAACCTTAATTTAACCAAAAAACAACTTAGTGCGATGGGCTTATCACTCGGTGCTGATGTACCGATATTTATTGAAGGAGTTGCGTCCTTGGCAGAGGGTGTTGGCGAGAAGCTAACTAAGGTGTTCCCCTCCGAAGATAACTACTTGGTTGCCATTCCAAACTGCCATGTTTCTACGCCCGAAGTATTCAAAAATCCAGTGCTGATTAGAAACACCCAAAAGCGAAGTATCACTGAATTAATGCAGCAAAAATGGCACAATGATTGCGAGCCCTGCGTAAAAAATAGCTATCCTAAGGTTGCCAAGGCAATGGACTGGTTGATAGAATACGCACCAACTCGATTGACTGGCACCGGCGCATGTGTTTTTAGCACATTTGCCACCGCCGAAGAAGCGCAAGTTGTATTAGATAACAGCCCACAATGGTTAACTGCTTTCACCTGTAAAGGTGTAAACACGTCCCCCGTTAATACGCTCTTATCCACCCTAAATTAAATTATGTGGTCGATTAATAGTCTACCACCCATGTTAACTAGCATATTGCTTTTTAATATCAACTATCAGGATGACAGAGGTCCTCACAGTGCCAAATATGAAACTATTTGCAGGTAACGCCACCCCAGAATTAGCACAAAAAATTGCTGATCGTCTTTTCATTAAACTAGGAAGCGCAGAAGTAGGACGCTTCAGTGATGGAGAGATACACGTACAAGTAAACGAAAATGTACGTGGCGATGATATCTTCATCGTGCAATCAACTTGCGCACCAACCAATGATAACTTAATGGAATTGATCGTGATGATCGATGCAATGCGCCGCGCTTCAGCGGGACGTATTACAGCTGTTATTCCTTATTTTGGTTATGCTCGACAAGATCGTCGCGTACGCTCTAGCCGTGTGCCAATTACTGCAAAAGTGGTTGCAGATTTCTTATCTAATGTAGGTGTTGACCGCGTTTTAACAGTAGATCTTCATGCTGAGCAAATTCAAGGTTTCTTTGATGTGCCAGTTGATAATGTATTTGGTAGTACAGTCCTACTTGAAGATATGTTAGAGAAAAAACTAGACAACCCAATGATCGTTTCACCTGATATTGGCGGTGTTGTTCGTGCTCGTGCGCATGCAAAACTATTAGACGATGCTGATCTTGCTATTATCGATAAACGTCGCCCTAAAGCGAACGTGGCACAGGTAATGCACTTAATCGGTGATGTAGAAGGCCGTCACTGTATCATCGTTGATGATATGATCGATACGGGCGGTACATTATGTCAAGCAGCTGCGGCTCTTAAAGAGCGTGGCGCACTTTCTGTATACGCTTATGCAACACACGCTGTATTTTCAGGAAAAGCCGTTGAAAACATCAAAAACTCTGTCATTGATGAATTCATCGTAACTGATTCTATACCTCTTTCAGATGATCTTGTTGCAACCGGTAAAGTGAAGCAATTGACACTGAGTGGCATGCTTGCTGAAGCGATTCGTCGCGTTAGTAATGAAGAATCGATCTCTGCGATGTTCCATTATTAAAAAGCACTTTACTGTCTATTAAAGCGCACTAACTGCCTTTTAAAATCAGTAAACGATGCAAATGATTAAAAACGCCTTTTAAAGGCGTTTTTTTTTGCTTTTCATTTGTACAAATATATCGGTTGCGTTATTATGGCGCGCCTTTTTTATACACGCCTTTATGGCTTGAAAGGTGGTTTTATCTGGTCGCAAGGTAAAATCTATTTTAAATTTGAGGATCGAACTATCGATTTCTCGTTATTGGAGTTACACCATGTCTATTAAATTAGTTGCACAAACACGTACGGACCTAGGGAAAGGTGCGAGCCGCCGCCTTCGTCATGCAGACTTAGTACCAGCAATTGTATACGGTGCAGGCAAAGAGCCAGTATCAATTACTTTTGAACAAAAAGAATTACGTAAAGTTGAAGTAATTGAAGCGTTTTACTCTTCAATTCTTGATCTTGAAATCGATGGCACATCTGAGCAAGTTTTACTTAAAGCTATCCAACGTCACGCATACAAAGAGCAAATCCAACATTTAGATCTTCTACGTGTTGATGCTAGCCAAAAACTTCATACAACAGTTCCTCTACATTTCATTAATGAAGATACTGCTGAAGCTGTTAAAGCAGGTGGTGTTGTTTCTCACATCGCTAACGAAGTTGAAGTATCTTGTCTTCCAGCTGCACTACCTTCATTCATTGAAGTAGACCTAGCAACTGTTGAGCTTGGTGCAACGGTTCACCTTTCTGACTTAGTATTACCAGAAGGCGTTGAATCTGTTGAACTTTCTAAAGGTTCTGCACATGACTTACCTGTTGCAACTATTGCAGTAGCTAAGAAATCAGCAGTAGCTGACGAAGAGCAAGAAGAAGAAGCAGCAGCTGAATAATCGTGTCAACTACGATTAAACTGCTTGTGGGCCTGGCAAATCCAGGCCCCGAATACACACACACCCGACACAATGCCGGACAATGGTATCTAGACCAACTCGCCTCACAAGAAAATATCCAACTGAAAGCAGAAGCTAAGTTTTTTGGTTTAACCGGCCGTATTCAATTTGCTGGTAATGATATTCGATTACTTGTCCCTACTACTTTTATGAACCTCAGTGGCAAATCAGTGGCAGCCATGGCGAATTTTTATCGTATTAAACCAGAAGAGATACTCGTTGCACATGATGAGCTTGATCTACCTCCTGGTGTCGCCAAGTTCAAATTAGGTGGCGGTCACGGTGGACATAATGGCTTGAGAGATATTATTAGTAAGCTAGGAAATAATAAAAATTTCTATCGCTTGCGTATTGGTATTGGTCATCCGGGTGACAAAAACAGAGTCAGTGGTTTTGTGCTTGGTAAAGCATCGAGAGCAGAGCAAAACTTAATTGACCAAAGTATTGATGAAGCAGCACGTTGTACGCCTATTTTAGGCCAAGACGGGCTAGCTAAAGCGATGAATCGCTTACATAGCTTTAAAGCACAGTAAAATAATTTAATAAATCAAAGGGTTTACATCATGGGTTTCAAATGTGGCATCGTCGGTTTACCAAATGTGGGTAAATCTACTCTTTTTAACGCACTGACTAAAGCAGGCATCGAAGCAGCAAACTTTCCGTTTTGTACTATTGAACCGAATACGGGCATCGTTCCTGTTCCTGATCCACGTCTTGATAAACTTGAAAAAATTGTAAATCCTGAACGCGTCATTCCAACCACAATGGAATTTGTTGATATTGCAGGACTGGTTGAAGGAGCTTCTAAAGGTGAAGGTTTAGGTAATAAGTTCCTTGCTAATATCCGTGAAACCGATGCCATCGGCCATGTAGTTCGTTGTTTCCAAGATGATAATATCGTTCATGTTTCAGGTAAAATTGATCCAAAAGATGATATCGATATCATTAATACTGAACTTGCTTTAGCTGACTTAGAGAGCTGTGATCGTAGTATTTTACGTGTTGCTAAAAAAGCAAAAGGTGGCGATAAAGATGCTAAATTTGAACTGCCTGTATTAGAAAAAATCAAAGCCCACCTAGAAGATGACGGCATGGTGCGTGGTCTTGATTTAACCAAAGAAGAAAAAGCAGCGATTGGTTACCTTAACTTTTTAACCGGTAAACCAACCATGTACATTGCTAACGTTGCAGAAGATGGTTTTGAAGATAACGAATACCTTGATATTGTGCGTGAAATAGCAGAGAAAGAGAATGCTGTTGTTGTTCCTGTATGTGCTTCTATTGAGTCTGAAATCTCAGAATTAGATGAAGAAGACAAAGCTGAATTTCTTGAAGCAATCGGCCAAGATGAGCCAGGCTTAGACCGTGTTATCTTTAGTGGCTACCAACTGTTACACCTACAAACATACTTTACTGCGGGTGTTAAAGAGGTACGTGCTTGGACTGTTAAAGTTGGCGCAACAGCACCTGAAGCAGCCGGTGTTATTCACACTGACTTTGAACGTGGCTTTATTCGTGCAGAGATTGTGAGCTACGATGACTTCGTTGAATTTAATGGAGAATCTGGCGCTAAAGAAGCCGGTAAATGGCGTTTAGAAGGAAAGAAATATATTACCCAAGATGGTGATGTTATCCACTTTAGATTCAACGTTTAAAGTAATTAAAAATAATAAAAGGTAACTTCGGTTACCTTTTATTATTGTGCTAGTTCTAATCTATCACGGCCATTTTCTTTAGCATCGTACAATGCCTGATCAGCACGTTTCAATAATCTCTCAAAAGTTACATCCTGCTCAACAAGTTTTGCCATTCCAATACTCACAGTGACATTAATATTATGTGGCTTTAGTTGTCTTATTTTATTAAGTATACGTTCCGCTTTCATGATTGCATCAGTTTCATTACATGGATCAAACATGACTACGAACTCTTCCCCCCCAAAACGCGCAGCCAGATCTTCACTGCGATTATCCAATGCTAATGTCTGAGCAACCTCTTTTAATATTTCATCTCCCATTGGATGACCATGGGTGTCATTTATGCTTTTAAAATGGTCGATATCTATCATTAGTACCCATAAGTCATAACGGTGTCTTAAGGCGCGTGCTACTTTTTTACTCGCCATATCAATTAAAAAGTGACGATTATAAAGGCCAGTTAATTGATCGTAAAAAGCCATTTTATTTAACTTATCACGTTGTAGTTTCAATGTGATATGGGTTTTCACCCGAGCGATAACAATAGCTGGACGAATAGGTTTTGTAATGTAATCCACCGCGCCTAGTGCAAGCCCTTTTTCTTCGTCTTTATCACCTTGTAATCCCGTAACAAAAATAATTGGAATATCAGCAGTTTGCGAAGATGACTTTAGGTATTTACACACTTCATAGCCGTTCATACCAGGCATTTCAACATCCAGTAAAATCAGATCTGGTTGTGGGGATGTTTGCGCTATTTTTAGGCATTGCTCCCCACTTGTGGCGACTTTTACACGATGTTTGTCCTTCACGCAAGCGGCTAACACTTGCAAGTTTGTCGGTGAGTCATCAACAATAAGCACTGTTGCTTTATTCAACATTTAACCATTTCCTTCTTTTAAAGCCTTTAACTTCTCAATAAGTGTTGCCGTAATTTGCTGTGCATTATCTAATTCAAATAATGTAATTTTTTGCTGTAACTCATTTAATAAACCATTAATTTCACTAGCAAAATGACTATCAATAAAAGGCTGAATCTCTTCTGATTCGATATAGTCACACTCCGATAACCTGGAACTTAATGTATTTAAAAATTCAATCGCTTGTTCACATGAGATGCGGTTATCCACTGTATTATCTGATTTAGTTGCACTTATATATTGGTTAAATGCTTGTATCAGTTGGTTATAGCTTTCTTCAATTTTAGTAAAGATAGTAAAATAAGCATCATTAAATCCCCCCTCTTCTTTTGCCAGTTTCTCTAATTGAAAGCAATAATGAGCTAATTTTAAGCCGCTAAGATTGGCTGAGGCACCTTTTATATTATGCGCTAGTAGTGCGACTTGTTGCTTATCTTTTTCGTTAATAGATTCATTTAACTGTTCTATTTTTTCAGGCATTTCCTCAAAAAATGTTTTTACAAGTGAAGTTAATAAAGACTCATTATTCACCAAACGCTGTAAAGCACCTTGTTGATCCCAAACTTGTAAGTCTTGTTGTCCATCATTTAGCTCTGAGGGTTGCAACTTCATCATCTCTTCCCTTGCATTAACGTTACCAGATAGCCAATTGTAAAGTTTCGCTTCTAGCAATTTGGGCTCTATCGGCTTACCAATATAATCATCCATGCCAACCTCAAGGCATTTCTCCCTGTCACCTTCCATCGCATTCGCTGTCATAGCAATAATGGGGATATCTTCATATCGTTTTCCAGCATCACCCTGACGAATATTAATCGTCGTTTGGTAACCATCCATGACTGGCATTTGGCAATCCATATATATTAATTGGTATGGTGTGTTCGATGAGCTACCTTGTAATATTTCCAGTGCTTGAAGACCATTTTCAGCGACATCTGCATTAAAGCCGAGCTCGTTTAAAACTCCTAAAGCGACCATTTGATTAACTTTATTATCCTCTACTAACAATATTTTTGTCGCATGTTTATCAACATTTTTTATCTTTTCCACCGGACTAACCTGCACTAATGATGCAAGATAGTCATGGGTTACTAACGGTAATGCTTGCTGTAACGTTTCACCATTATCAACAACAACACTTAATGCTTGAAATAGATCAGATGTCGTCGCAGGTTTGGGGAAGTAAGCATTAAAACCCAAGTCAGCAAAAAATTGTGTTTCATTCTGAGAAGCGATAGAGGTCATCATCACCAGTTTCATGGTATCGAAGTTTGAATCATTACGTATCCGTTCTCCCAGTTCTGCTCCATCCATTATCGGCATCTGCATATCCAGTAATGCGACATCAAAAAGTGGCTTTTTATCATTAATACACTGATAACATAAATCTAATGCTCGTTGACCGTTATCTGCTTCAACTACGGATGCTCCCCAATGCTCTAGCTGACCTCGAAGTACCGCTAAATTGGTGTTGTTATCATCTACAATTAATAGTGTTAGCTTACTGATATCGACAAGCGGTAATACGCGTTGAGATTGCTGACTGGTTTTTAAATTGGCAGTAAAACTAAAATTACTTCCTTTGCCAAACTCACTGGTGACTGATATATCACCCGACATCAAGTTTGCTAGCTTTTTACTGATCGCAAGACCTAAACCAGTACCTCCATATTTACGTGTTGTTGATGCATCAACCTGTGTAAATACCTCAAATAATGTCGCGATTTTATTTTCAGGAATACCAATTCCAGAATCTTGAACTTGACATAATAACCTTAGTTCACCACTTTCTTTTTCATGTGTTTGTACCGTTACCTTTATCTCACCTTGCTCCGTAAATTTAATCGCATTACTGAGTAAGTTGGTTGCAATTTGGCGAATACGCCCAGAATCACCTATAACCATAGAATGTTCAACACCGGTGACATCAAGTATAATCTCAACTCCTCTTTCATGGGCTTTTAAAGCCATGGCTTCAGAAAGGTCCCCCATCATTTCTCGCAGATTAAAATCAATCAAGTCCAGCTCAAGCTTCCCAGCCTCAACCTTGGAAAAGTCTAAAATATCGTTAATTAACACTAACAATGATTCCGCACTCGATTTAGCAATAATCGCTTTATGCTTTTGATCCGCATTTAGATCACTGTTTAATAACAAGCCCAACATACCTAACACTCCATTCATTGGTGTTCGTATCTCATGGCTCATGCTAGCTAAAAACTCTCCTTTTAATTGGTTATTTTGCTGTGCGGTTTCAGTCGCACGTTGGAGTAGCTTGTTCGCTTTATCACGTAAAATTGCATTGGTAAATATTGAGGCTATTTCACCTAATAACTGCACTTGATCATTATCTAACCCTCTATTCGCCTCGGTAAAGAGTAAAATAACACCAATTAAGCTATTTTTTTGCTGTGTGTTATCTTCTATTTTACTTGTGAGCGGTAAAATATAATGGCCATGTGGAGGCACGTCATTGCAACAGTGAGCATGACAAAGCGCATCTATAGTCAGCTCATTACTGTGTATCCCCTGTTCGCAGATAGTTAAAAACTGATCTAAAAATGGTGCTGGATAATCGGAAAAATCACCTTCTATTGCGCGTGATTCAAGTACAGAATGGTGACTATTAAAAGCGAATAAGCAGGCTTTAGGTTTCAAATTGAAATGAGGTAGCTCGAAGAGTTGCACTAGTGCATCAGATAACTGCTGATCAAGGCTATTCTCACCAGCGAAGGTGTTTGTGATTGATAACTTTATCGCAGCCACTTTAAGTCGCAGTTGTTGTTGCTCTTCAAACGCATGTTGTTGAGTAATATCTGTACGTATCGCAATATATTGCTGAACTTCACCAAACTCATCTTTGTAGGGAGTTATCGTCGTATCTACCCAATACTCCTCGCCACTTTTATTACGATTACAGATTTTTCCACTCCAAACTGAACCACGACTAATGGTGCGGTACATTTCAGTAAAAAACGCTTTAGGGTGGAAGCCTGAATTAATCATACGATGATTCGCACCGATTAATTCATCACGTTCATAGCCACTTATTTGACAGAATTTATCATTAGCAAAAATGATGGTGCCCGCTTTATCTGTGATGGCAACAATGGCATGTTGATCCAAAGCATACTGCTTGCTAGACAACTCACTTAAGGCGTTACGTAATTGTGCGTTACTTTTCTTGATAGCAATTTCATTTTTTTCTTTTTGAGAAAGCATATTATTAAATGCATCAGCTAACTGCCCTATTTCATTATCAACATCTATGTCAACTTGCTGATTACTTTTTCCCATTGCCACGTTATGGCTAGCGAGGGCTAATTTGTGTAGTGGCGTGGTGATGCGTTTCGCTTGTATAATAGCGATAATGCTGATGATAAAAATAGAGAAAAACAACACGATTAATACAGCTATTGCCATATCAGCACTGGTTTGTAACACTTCACCACTGTCAATTTCACTGATTAAAACCCAACGTACATTATTGATCACCACCAATTGGTGAACACCAAAGACATCTTTTCCATTTGGGCCAACATACTCCCAAACAATCTCACGTTGCTCATCGGGTTGATTCCCTTCATGGTGCTCTTCTCGCCAAAGTTCAAATTGTTCGGTATTTATCTCACGGGTTAATACGGAATCTAAATTTTGATTCATCGGACTTCTTAATAAGCCATCAGCAGCAACTAGATAGTGAGTTTGTGAGGAGCTTATTTCTTCATTGTAAATCATTCGATTAAAGATGCGGTCAAGACGGAGCTGTATTGCAAAAACACCGATAATATCACCAGAGTCATCAATTAAAGGGGCGGTTAAAAAGCCAGATAAAAGTTGAGCAGATGGCCCATAGCGTTCAATATCTGAAAACAATGGGGCTCCACCTGGTAATGACCTCGCAACTGTTTGTGCAAATTTAGTCTGGGAAAGTGGCCCTGTTAACAGGTTTTGACCTAAGTCAGACTCACGTTTTACACTAAATAATAAGTTTCCATCAGTGTCAATGAGGAAGAGATCATAGATGTAATCATAATTACGGCTTAAATTTACCAAATCATTCTGTAGTGCATCAACTCGCAATAACCAATCATAACTATTTACATACTCGCTTAGAGGTCGCTTGCTGTTTTTCCAGCCTTGCTTTAATCTTTGTAATAAACGGCGGTTAACTTGTGCACGCGCCTGAGTATTAATGTCCATAAAGCGGTACTCAAACCAATTATTAATAAACTTATGGCTGTCCTCTGAACTTTGATAGAGTTTTCGTTCAGTTTCATTGATTAAACTTTGTTTCGCTTGTTGATAGTTTATCCATGACGTAATGCTCATTGGTACTAGAGAGAGTATAAGAAACCAAAATATTAATCGACGAAACAAAGACTTACGCTTCGCTGGATGCAGTCTATTTTCATTATTCAAAGCATTTATTTCCTTCACTAATTATCAAACTGAGGTGCGGAAAATTGCTCAATATCGATCTCTTTTTCTAATATCTTTGCTTCAACAGCAAAGTTCATGATTAATTTCAGTCCTGGTTTATCAATATTCAAAGAGTGGTAGTTAATTACATTTAAATGAGGATCTAAACTCGCAATTATAGCGTCTTTAGAATGTGCAGGAATGTGGTTTTGAATAATACGCACAATATCATCTAATGCTTCTCCTCCTTGATCTCTTGCTTGTTCGATATCATTACCAGCAATTTTGATGTAATCCATGACCTCTTTAGTGGCTAAAAATTTATCTGTTATCGCTTTGTCTGTCGCTATTGCAATACATTCGACATGACCATGAGGAGAGGGTAAAACATCTTTTGAATACCAGGCTATATAGCCAAATTTATCTGTTTCGACAATATCCGCCCAAGGAAGAGACTGCTCAAATGCAGCCGGAATAGCGCGATTACTGTTTCCTTTAATAAACCCTGGCGCCTTATGTGGGGCAACAGGAAGTAAATGAACGGCTTTACTGTTATCTTCATTAATTGTCAGTTGTAAACCATTATTTTTTAAATATTGATACAAGACAACACTATGTGTGGAGAGTATATGAGGAACACCAATTGAGGTACTTTGCCCACGTTCTTGCAATAATTGCGCTAATGCAACGGCTAGTTGATTATCAGGCTTTCTATGTATACGGTTTTCAACGAGTTTCATTTTCTCTTTGATCAGCTCATTGATAGCGAGTGCATTACCATCGCGGTGCATCAGCCCTATCCACTTAAAATTTGGATTACGATGATACATGTCCATGGCTAATGGACTCATTACGTAGGCCATATCAGCTTTACCTGACTGGAAATAAGCACGCAAGAAATCCCAATTTTTCATTTGTAGAATTTGAAAATTTGCATGAATCATTTTGTTTTTATAACGGTCATAGGCCACTAAAGCAGCATAATGATCAGCAAGAGGCACATAAAGCGCTCTGATTGTCTGTTTTTTAGATGGAGCTGAATAAGCTAAACTGGAAAAGGCAATAATCAGTATAAATATTAATTTTATTGCCTTGCTAAAGAAGTTGTACAATATGAAATACCCTAAGCTTATCAAGATGTAATAAGCTTAGACTATTATTGGATTTACATTATTTTACGCGTTACATTTAAATTGATAATTGTGTTATGCATCTAATAAGCGATACACCGATAAACCGATTAATGATTGCATCTTCTCTTCACCAACTTTCTCAGAAAAATTTTCAAAACCTTGTTTTGCTAATGCTTTTCCCGGTGAATCATTAGAAATTGCTCCAATAAAGAATTTAAGACAATTTCTAAAATGCAGGTTATCTAGCGCACGAACCCAGCTATCGGTTAATGAATGTTCATTAGAAAAGTCGAGCTGCTTGGTAAAAAACTCAGAAACCTGACCTTGGAAGGCCCCCATCATTGCATCTTTATTCGGGACAATACGCTGTACGCCACCGCGCGAGAGGCCAGTATGTTTTGCAATTGAGCCGTAGCTTATTGCCTCCCAACCTTTCTCCATAAAGATATCAACAATTGCTTGTTGTATGCGTTGTTCTGTTAACAATGCTTGTTTTTGTGTACTTTTAGCCATTTTTATCACTTCCATTTGATAATTACTGTTGAGTTAATCTGCGCAAATCTCTATTTGCACCCCTTGATCCTTCAATAGTTGCAATATTTTATTCTCTGAAGTCGAATCTGTCACGAGTAAATTCAGCTTATTACTGTCGCAAACCTGATAAGTGCCCATTTTTCCCAATTTTAATGAAGACCCTAAAACAATCACCTGTTCTGATTGATCAATAATGGTTGCTAATGTTTCAGCTTCATCTAACTGATTAATACTTAAGCCTTTATTAGGGTGCAGAGCATATACACCTAGAAAACAACTGTCAAAATGAATCTTGCGAAGCATGGCATTTGTAGTTGCTCCAAGCGCCATTACCGCCGACTTTAAAATTTTACCACCAAGGAGTATCAACTCGATATTATCATGATACATTAATTTACTTGCGACTAATGGACTTGGTGTCACTACTGTAAAGTTAAAGTGGGTGGGTAGGTTCATCGCAAATTGTAAACAAGTTGTTCCTGAATCAATTAAAATAGTTTGGTCAGGTTTGATAAATTGAATGGCGGCTAACGCAATGCGCTTTTTCAGAGGGTCAATTTCATCTTGTCGCTCCCGGTAAGCTTCCGACTCTTGTTGCAAAGGTAATGCACCGCCATGAACACGCCTTAATAATTTATCTTCATCTAACTGCTTTAAATCTCTGCGGACAGTATCTTCAGAGACCCCAAGATCTTGGCTTAACTCTGTTGCATAGACTCTTCCTTGCTGACAAAGTAAATCTAAGATCATGTTATGTCGTTCTTGCTGTAGCATCACTCACCTTTTCTATATTGCTTATCTAACACACTATACCCTGCGCCACTGTTTTTGTGGACATGGATTTGATGATTAATTCGCTCTTTTAATGCATCAACATGAGAGATAATACCAATTAATTTACCCGTTGAGTTCAAACGCTCCAAAGCATCAAGTGCCATCGACAATGTACTCTCATCTAAAGTACCAAAGCCTTCATCTAAAAACAGTGACTCGATTTGTGTTTTATGACTGACTAAATTAGACAGGGCCAGTGCTAGCCCTAAGCTCACTAGAAAACTTTCACCGCCAGAGAGTGTTTTTACATCTCGTACACTATTCGCTTGCCAACAATCAATAACTTGTAACGCGAGCTCTTCATCGACATTACGTTGAAGCTGGTAACGTTGATCTAAGTGTGCCATCTCTCGATTTGCTAAATAAATTAAATTATCCAGTGTTAATCCCTGAGCAAACTTTCTAAACTTACTACCATCAGCTTGTCCAATAAGTTTATTTAACAACTCCCAATTATGTGCGGTGTCTTTAAAATCAGTTTGTTGTTGCTGAAGTTGTTGCTGCTTTTTTTTATTACTTTGGTCAATTTGTAGTGTCATCTTTTTATTCATTAAAGACTCATTTAAGCTCAATAACTGGCCTTTAAATTCTGTTAATCGACCATTGAGTTGTGTTTCATCTAAATTAGTCGGGCAACTAGCTTGATGGTCATCATATTGCTTTTGAATACTTTCAAACTGTGTTTTTTGTGTTAATAGTGCATCATTTAATACCGTAAGGTTTGTTTGCAGTGATGCGATTTGTTGATGGTCTAAACAGTTTTCTTGAAATTCATTTATCGATTTATAATCATTATTAGAAAGCTGTTCATTAAACTGTTTTTCGACTTCTTGTTGCGTATCGCTAATCTTTCTTTTTGCCGAGGTTAACGCGATGCACACACCTTGTACACTTTCTATTTCTAACTTGAGCCGATTCAGCTCTGCATGGGCTTTTTCAAGTTCAGCTTGCGTTATTTGCAGTTGTTGATCATAGCCTTGCTGTAACTGCTGTCGACTTTGTTCAGTAAACTGCTGAATACGCATTGCTTGCAAACTATTTTTACGTGCGGTTATTTGTTGTAACTGCAGTTCTTTCTCTGCAAACTGTCTTTCATTTTGCTCTTGCTGTTGTGATTGCAATGCATATTGCTGTGTGAGTTGTTGTAAGGTTTGTGTTGATTGAGCCAATTGTTCTGTTATCTCATTAAATTTCATGATCTGCATTTTTTGACTTTGCAACCACTCCTCAGGACAGGCTAATATTAATGGCAACTGCACATTCTGAGGCAAACAAGTAGCAATTTTCTCAACTAACTGTTTTTGTTCTGTTTGCAATGCGTTTGATTGTACCGATAACTCAGACTGAGTTGATTGGTATATTTTAAGATCATTAAGCACATTATTGAGTTGTTCTTTTAGCTCTATGATTTGTGAATTTGATTGCTCTTTTTGTTGTAATAGAGGTAAAGCAGAGCGTTCTAACTGTTGATACTCTTTTAAAGCATTTTCGAGTTCATTAATTTCATCTGCTAACGCATTACTTTTTTCATTTAACAACTCCGCGCTACTTGGTAGATAACTGAGCTGTAATGATTGTGCATAGCTATTTGTTAGCCAGTTACTACTAAGGGAAGCAATCTCATTTTTCTGTTCGAGCTGTCGCTTATGTAGCTCTGCTATTTGTTGAACTAACCCTTTTAATTGCCCTTTCAGTTGATCATATTCGGCACGTTTTTTATTTAACTCTTTACTTTTTTTCTGTAAACGAATCTCTGTACTATCAATATCCAAGTTAACATGATTTTGTACTGCGGGATGCTCTAAAGCGCCACATAGCGGGCAAGGATGATTCTCTTCAAGCTGTAACTGTAAATCCTGAATACTTCGAAGCAGAGTATCTTGCTTAATTAAAGTTTGAAGATCTTGCTCTTCAATGGCTAACCGTTTCCCCTGCCTCTCTAAATCAGAAAGTTTTTGCTTTTGTTCCTCTGCTAAGCTTTCTTTACCGCTAATATCTAATACTATTTTGCTGTTGTCTTGCATTAACCTATCTAATGACTGAGTCATCTGTTGCAGTTGAATTAAGGCATTATTTTTTTGATGTAGCTGGCTCAGGCGCTCACTACCATTATCTCCAATTTTCTCTATTAGTGATTTTTTTTGAACATCTATCTGCGCTATCGCCTCGGTATTCGATTTTAACCGTGTTTCATCGTCATTCAGACGCTTTTTGACCTGATTCAGTAACGCATTAGTTTGAGTTATCTTATCGGTACTTTGATCTGATTTCTCAGCTAGAGCCTGTAGCTTTTGTGATTCATTTTCATAGCGGGATAAGAATTGTTCAAGTAACGTTAAGTTATCGTTATCAATGATAACTGTTTGTTGCTGTTTCAGTTTCTCTGACAACGATACATTTTTATTTTGCTCAGAGTTTAATTGCTGTGAGAGTGCATCTAAACAACGTTTACTCTTTTGTGTGTCTTGACGTTGGACCTCTAACAACGGTAATGACTCGTTCAGTTGCTCTGTAACATCGCTGATTTGGCTATCCATCGGAATAAGCTCATCATTTAAGCGTTGTGTTTGTGCTTGGTGATGAAGAACTGCTTTTTGATGCTTTGCTGATAAATAAGTGGCGAACTGTTCGGCAGTATTTAACCGATCTTGTAGCTGTGTGAGTTTTTGTTGTTGTTCGTTAAAATCATTTACATTATTTTCAACAAGTTTCTTTTGTTCATTAAGAGCAACAAAATAGGGAACAATAGGCTGTGCTTTAAGTGCACCAACAATCTTCTCTTTTTGTGGGGCAAAGTCATCAAATGCTTGTTGGGCTTGCTGTAAAGTTTCTGAGGCTACTTTTAATTGCCCTGTTAAGCGTACAGCTAGCGCTTGCCACTGTAACGCTACCTCAACACTTTTAATCTGCTTCGTTTTGTTGTCATAATCCTGTTGTAAGTTGTCTATTTCAGTTAGCAATGAAGCTAAATCTTCATCATCTAATCGTGTCAACAGTGCTGATTGGTTAGTTAACTGGATCAACTCAGATTGTATTTCTTTATTGCGTTCAAATATATACTGAGAAATTTGTGCATAAATCTCTGTTCCGGTTAACTCCTCTAACAACTCAGCACGATCTTTAGGACTGGCATTTAAAAAAGCAGCAAAGCCACCTTGCGCAAGTAACATTGATTTTGTGAAGCGAGAAAAATCAAGTCCGGTTAATTCAATAACCCGCTTTAAAACTTCACTGCTTTTGGTTGCCAAAATATCGCCAGAAAACGTAGCTAACTCACAAATAGGGGCTTGTAATTTTCCCTCCGCTTGCTTGCGGGCACGTTTCTGCTCCCACGAAACACGATAACGCTTATCTTTCACGCTAAAGTCAACTTCTGCACGACAACTTCCTGTTCCACGAGTCATCAGTTCATTTTTGCTTTGAGTCAACTTATCAAGGCGAGGAGTCTGCTGATAAAGCGCTAAACAAATTGCGTCTAACAGAGTACTCTTTCCCGCACCTGTGTGCCCAGTGATCACAAATAGGCCATTATCCACAAAATCTTGCGATTGAAAGTCAATCTTCCAACTGCCCTTTAAAGAATTAAGGTTTTCGAACTCTAAGGAGAGAATCTTCATTGCTTTTCCTTCAATTCCGCATAACTTTGCGCAAACAATGTTTTTAACTGTGTTTGTTGTGTTTCACTTAAACTGTCTTCGCAATCGAGTCGATGTTGGAACAGCTCAATGGGAGTTAGTGCCTCTAACGTTTCTACCTGTTTGTCTTGCCACTGGCTATTTTCTTCTATTTTAGGGCTACTTATTTTAAGAATCTCTACCCTGGAGCCAGCGACTAACTCATTAAGCTGTATCTGTACGTCACTCCGGTAAAAAGCTTCTTTGATTTTAACTTCAACCCATGTAGATATTTCCTCTTCCATTAACTCACTTAGCTGTGCCATTACGCTTTTCAGACCACCACTTATCACCTGTAATTTTTGAAAAATAGGAATGGTGACCTCTGAAGTGGCAAGTGCGGAATTATCAGAAAACGAAGCGATAATCACCTTCTTATCATGTTTTGACTCATCGAAACTTAATGGAATAGGTGAGCCACTGTAACGAATATGCTCACTTTTTTGTACTTTTTGAGCACGGTGAAGGTGCCCAAGTGCAACATAATCAAAGGAAGGAAATAAAGAAGCCGGAAACGCAGTGAGTGTACCGATATAAATTTCACGCACCGAGTCAGATACCGAACAACCGACAGCAGTTAAATGACCAGTTGCGATTATCGGAGTGTGCGCATCGATGCGCTGTGAAGAGGCTAGTTCATATATAGCTTGATAGGTTTTTGCTATTCCCTGTTGTAAATTTAACTGCTTTTGATCAGCACTGCTTCCCGACTCACTCACCATAACATCGGTCGCTCTTAAAAACGGCAATGCACAGATAAGCACTTCTTTGTTGTGTTGATCATGTACCTTAATAATATGATCTGTTAAATCTTCGCTTAAACCTGCCAATACCGATACATTTAAGGCACTCAACAAATTCTTACTTTCATTTAACACCGCCACACTATCATGATTACCTGATACGATGATCAATTGTGCACAGCTAGTATTTTGTAGTTTAACGATGAAATCACTGTAAAGTTTACGCGCATAAGATGGTGGTGAAGCACTATCAAAAATATCCCCCGCAACGACCACTACATCAATGGACTGGTCACTAACCTCTTCAATTAACCAATTCAGAAAGGCACGGTGTTCAGCTTCGCGCGTTTTCATCATAAAATGTTGGCCTAAGTGCCAATCTGAAGTGTGTAATATTTTCATTTATAGTCTCATCAATTAACTTAATCAGTAGTTTAACAAGATAAAAACAGGAAAACTGCATTAACTTTTAGCGTATTTTTGTTTAGTAAATTATCAATTTTAGTGCGAAATAAAATCAACTTGTTTGACAAACAAGCAATCAAGCTAAAATCCCTATTTTTTATTAAAAAACAGTTGACGATTGTGAGCGAACTCAGCATAATGCGCCCCATCGAGACAACGACTGGTTAAACAGAGACGAGTTAAGATAATAAAGCAGATGGCTACATAGCTCAGTTGGTTAGAGCACATCACTCATAATGATGGGGTCCCTAGTTCAAATCTAGGTGTAGCCACCATTTGCTTTATGCGGAAGTGGCGGAATTGGTAGACGCGCTAGATTTAGGTTCTAGTATCGTAAGGTGTGAGAGTTCAAGTCTCTCCTTCCGCACCATTCTTGACTAAGTTAAGAATCCAATTTAGAGTAGTAGCTCTTAAACATACAACTGGGATATCGCCAAGCGGTAAGGCACCGGGTTTTGATCTCGGCATTCAGAGGTTCAAATCCTCTTATCCCAGCCACATTCTTTAACTTGCATGGCAGGTTAAGAACAAGCGAAGAAAACGCTATATCATTACATCAGCAAAGAAAATGCTTAACAATTACAACTGGGATATCGCCAAGCGGTAAGGCACCGGGTTTTGATCTCGGCATTCAGAGGTTCAAATCCTCTTATCCCAGCCACGCGGAAGTGGCGGAATTGGTAGACGCGCTAGATTTAGGTTCTAGTATCGTAAGGTGTGAGAGTTCAAGTCTCTCCTTCCGCACCATTACTCTTTGATTAGAGTAATAAATTAACCAGCAAATAGCTGGTTTTTTTATATCTTACTTTTGATAATAAAAGTACTGTTGGCTACATAGCTCAGTTGGTTAGAGCACATCACTCATAATGATGGGGTCCCTAGTTCAAATCTAGGTGTAGCCACCATTTTTGATATTGTTACATGTTGCATGCAACAAATAACAAATTCAAAAATACCCCCTCACGGGAATAATTAACCAGCCCTCTGCTGGTTTTTTTAATAGTAAAAAAGTAAATGGCTACATAGCTCAGTTGGTTAGAGCACATCACTCATAATGATGGGGTCCCTAGTTCAAATCTAGGTGTAGCCACCATTTACTAATGCGGAAGTGGCGGAATTGGTAGACGCGCTAGATTTAGGTTCTAGTATCGTAAGGTGTGAGAGTTCAAGTCTCTCCTTCCGCACCATTCTTGACTAAGTTAAGAATCCAATTTAGAGTAGTAGCTCTTAAACATACAACTGGGATATCGCCAAGCGGTAAGGCACCGGGTTTTGATCTCGGCATTCAGAGGTTCAAATCCTCTTATCCCAGCCACATTCTTTAACTTGCATGGCAGGTTAAGAACAAGCGAAGAAAACGCTTAACAATTACAACTGGGATATCGCCAAGCGGTAAGGCACCGGGTTTTGATCTCGGCATTCAGAGGTTCAAATCCTCTTATCCCAGCCACGCGGAAGTGGCGGAATTGGTAGACGCGCTAGATTTAGGTTCTAGTATCGTAAGGTGTGAGAGTTCAAGTCTCTCCTTCCGCACCATTATTCTTTCAAGAGAGTAAACAATCAACCAGCAACTAGCTGGTTTTTTTGTGCCTAAATTTCAGTAGATATAAAATTAACGTGCAAGATTTAGGTTCAGCTATTCCAAAGTGCGCGTAAGGTGTAAGCGTTCAAGTCTCTCCTTGTGCACCATTACTCTTCAATAGAGTAAACAATCAACCAGTAACTCGCTGTTTTTTGTGCCTAAATTTCAGTAGATATAAAATTAACGTGCAAGGTATACAGACCCAAATAGATCCTTGAGTAGCATTACTCTTTCAATATGGATAACTAGCAACCAACTGTTTTTTGCACTTAAAAGAAAAGCTACATTATTTAGTTAAGTAGCTTAATACTGCATTGCTTATATTATTAAGTGTTTCGACTTGATCAACTGCCCCGACATTTACAGCCTCTCTTGGCATGCCATAAACAACACAACTTTCTTCATCTTGAGAAAAATTAAATGCGCCAGCTTGTTTCATTTTTAACATGCCCTGTGCTCCATCTTTTCCCATGCCGGTTAACATAACTCCCACAGCTTGATTACCAACACATAACGCAACAGAGTCAAATAACACGTCCACAGAAGGCCTATGTCTATTTACGGGATCTTGTTGGTTAAGTTGAGTATAATAGTTACCACCTCTTTTAGAAATTAACAGGTGGCTTCCTCCAGGCGCGATATAAGCAGTACCAGGTTTGATTAATTCATTGTGTATTGCCTCTTTAACTGAAATATCACAATGGTTATTTAGCCTTGCTGCGAATGATGCTGTAAATCCAGGAGGCATATGTTGCGTTATTACAATGGCAGGGCAATCGGTTGGCATTCCTAATAAAACTTGAAAAATTGCTTCTGTACCACCAGTCGAAGCACCAATAGCGATGATCTTTCGATTGGTTATCTGAGTATTTTCAATTAATACATTCTGCTTGGAAGGAATCGGAACTGCAGAAGCTTTCACCGCTTTAATTTTAGCCCCTGCCGCAATACGAATTTTATCCGCTATCATATCTCCGTATGCACGCATCTCCTGCATTTGATCCATCTTCGGTTTAGTAACAAAATCAACAGCCCCTAAACTTAAGGCCTGAATCGTTACCGCAGAGCTTTTATCTGTTAATGTTGAAATCATCACAACCGGCATTGGTCGAAGTTTCATTAATTTTTCAAGAAAATCAAGCCCATTCATTTTGGGCATTTCAACGTCTAAAGTGAGTACATCGGGGTTTAGTGATTTAATTAATCCACGCGCCACATAAGGATCTGGAGCAGTTCCTACAACAACTAAACCTTCTTGCGCATCGATGACTTCAGTTAAAATACGCCTAATTAGGGCCGAGTCATCTACAATTAAAACCTTAATAGCCATCTTTTTCCTCATTAATCAAATAATTCAATGTCACCCTCAACCTCTTCTTGGCTCATTTGAGTGAAATAGCTACCTTCTTGTTTTTCAATTTCTTGATTGTGTGTTTTAGTTAACTTACGAACCATTACTTTACCTGTTTGTGGAAAAAAACAAATTTTTCTTGGATAAATATCTCCCAAGTCAGAAGCAATAACCGGGATGGCCTCATTATTAAGATAATCAATAATGAATGTACTATTATCCTGACCAATATCAAAACTAGTAAAGTGATGCATGACCCTACCCCCACCAAAAACTTTCGCAACTAAATCTTCGCGCCTTCCCCCTTGCTGAATAATATGGTTAATTAACACCTCCATTGCAAAACTACCATAACGTGCAGATTTGTTAAAATCAGAACTTGCTTTTCCAGGAAGCATAAAATGATTTAATCCACCTATACCGCGTTTTTTGTCCCAAATACAAGCAGCAACACAAGAACCTAGAACAGTGATAATAAGCTTATTGTGTTTACTCACATAATACTCACCGGGTAAGACGCGTATCGCTTCACATTTAAATTTTTTATCAAAGCAACGACTACTAGCTAGATGTTCCCTATCCATATGTTTACCTTAACAACGTATATATACTGTTTGCTTATCAATTTTGAAAATATGGCTTGCTTCGGGAAAGCTTTCTGAGTGGCCGACAATCAGTAAACCACCTTTATTTAAGTATTTAGAAAATTTTTCTAATAATTGGTACTGGGTGGGCTTATCAAAATAAATCATGACATTTCTACAAAATATAATGTCAAATGTGCCTTTAATGGGCCAATCAGCAAGCAGATTTAATTGATTAAAAGTGATCAAAGATTTAATCTCAGGGCGCACCATGACATGCCCAGACTGCCCACCTGTTCCCTTTAAGAAAAAACGTTCTTTTTGTAATGCCGATAATTTATCGATATTGTCGATATGATATACTCCACATCTTGCTTTTTCTAAGACATTGGTGTCCAAGTCAGTCGCTAAAATTTTAACCGGTGGAGTCAATTTCCCATAGGTTGTCGCCACTGTCATTGCAATGCTATATGGCTCTTCCCCTGTTGAACTAGCAGCACACCAAATCTTAACGGGATCTTTTGTTGTCGCACGTGAAAAATGCGCTTTAAGGTGTTGAGAAAGTCTTTTAAAATGATGGGCTTCTCGAAAAAATGAAGTCAAGTTAGTAGTCAGCGCATTAATAAATTCTTCCCACTCAGGATGATGAACATCATCTAATATTTTTAGATAAGTATCAAAACGATGTATTTTTAGTTTGCGTAACCGTTTCGCTAAGCGACTGTAAACTAGGTCTGTTTTTTGTGCACTAAGCGAAATTCCAGCATGATCATAAATTAATTGCTGAACATGAGAAAAGTCATTGGCGGTAAAAACAAATTCACGGTCGCTACTCATATCATTCCCTAATTAAAATACCTCTAATACAAGAGGCATTAATCTTAAAATTCAGACCATTCATCATCATCTGAGACTTTAGATGAGTTATTATATGAAGCACCTGCCTTAGTACTTTCAATCGCTTTCATATTGGCGCTCATTGCCGTTGAAGAGTGGCCAGCACCAGTATTAAACACGCTCACAGAAACACTTAAGTTACCTGCTTGCTCCTCTAATGACTCAGCGGCAGCTGCGGCTTCTTCAACTAATGCAGCATTTTGTTGTGTGACTTCATCCATTTGTGTGATTGCTTGACTAACTTGATCAATACCAGAGCTTTGCTCCTCTGAAGCAGTTGCTATCTCTGCCATGATATCGGTAACACTCTTAACCGCATTAACAATTTCATCCATCGTTTTGCCTGCTTCATCAACTAATTTTGCACCGACTTCAACTTTATCAACCGAATCACCGATCAACGTTTTTATCTCTTTCGCAGCAGCCGCAGAGCGTTGTGCCAAACTACGTACTTCGGATGCAACGACCGCAAACCCTCTACCCTGCTCCCCCGCACGAGCGGCTTCTACCGCTGCATTTAACGCCAGAATATTCGTTTGGAATGCAATACCGTCTATCACTGAAATAATATCGACAATTTCTCTTGAACTCTCATTGATATCACTCATCGTTTTCACCACTTTACCAACAACATCCCCCCCTTTCACGGCGATATCTGAAGCACCATTAGCAAGTTGATTTGCTTGTTTCGCATTTTCAGCATTTTGCTTAACGGTGGTGGTCAGCTCTTCCATACTTGAAGCCGTTTCTTCGAGACTAGATGCTTGCTCTTCAGTGCGTTGCGAGAGATCGCTATTACCCATCGCAATCTCTTTTGAGGCAGTATTAATCGTATCAGTCGCTTCTTGGATTTGTAACACAATCTCTTTGAGTTTATCCGCAGTTAGATTTGAATCATCTTTTAATTGTCCAAAAGTCCCCTGGTATTCATTGGTAATGCGGTCAGTCAGATCGCCTTTAGAAAGTGCAGACAACATTCTAACCACTTCGGTTAAACCTGTTTCACTGGTTTCCATTAAACTATTAATAGCAGCACTCAGTTGCGTAAAGAATTTATTTTTGCCTTCTAAATCCATACGTTTAGTGAAGTCTCCTTCAATTGCTCCATTTACAACTCCTTCCACCTCTTTTTCAACTGCGACTTCTGCTGTTCTATCTGTCCACTCGATTACAGAGCCAAGGCGATCGCCCGCCTCATTGATCACAGGGTTTGCAACAAGTAAGAAGGTACGTCCGCCAACCATGATCTCAGTTTTAAATTCAGAGGTAAATGTGGCTAATAATTTTTTCTGGTGTTCAGGTTTTTTATGGAATTGGTCAATGTTACTTCCGGGTAATTTATCAACATCAAAGCTAGGTAACTCTTTACGCAAGTCATCTTGTGCATTGCGTAACATAGGCACAATAGAATTATTCATATAAATGATATTTCGATTATTATCAGCAATCATCACATTAGTACTCACACTGTCTAAACCTATTTTGATGCGTGTCGCTTCATTAGCAGCACGTTTCATATCTTCCACTTCAAAGCCAAGTTTAATCTGCATCATTTTGAGATAAAGTAGAACAGAATTAATCTCATCGTCACTGTTTGTTTCGACATCAAAGCTGTAATTACCTTGGCATAATTCACGTAAATAACCTTGTGCTCTCTCCGAAGGCTGCAACAGCAGTTGGCTAAATTTACGCATTAAAAAGATAAATATTACAATCGCTAAAAGAGTGGAGACAATCATAAAGGTTGATTTATAAACAAAGCTATTCTCATGCTTGATATATAGCGTTTTAGCATGAGTTAATGTCTCATCCAATTCTTTTAACGGAGGTAGTGACATCGTCTTAAATTTTTCAATATCTGTATTAGATAAAAAACCATTTTCATGTAGGGATGATTGTAATTCATGAATAGTCGTTGCAACCTGTCGTTCATTTTCTAAGTTTTTAATATGGTCGGCATAAATATCATTCAGCACTTGATCCGTTTCATAATTAGCTAAAAATCCAATCCCTAAACCAACAAACAATGTCAGCACTAAAAAGGCCAACAATGTATTGATCCTTTTTTTGAAATTCATATTTGTAAAAAATGCTAATTTATCGGTCCACTTAGGCGTAATTACCTGACCATGATATATCTGCATATCGCCCTGCTTACCTTGCTTAAATAAGCGATAAATTGCAGAGATGGCTTCGATATCAGTACGTGATGGCGCTTCTCGAACCGACATATAGCCTGTTATTTGACCATTTTCTATAATCGGCGTTGCATTTGCTTTTACCCAATAAAAGTCACCATTTTTACAGCGATTTTTTACAAAGCCTGTCCAAGGAATTCCCGCTTTTAAATCGCGCCATAAATCTTCAAAGGCTTCAGCTGGCATATCAGGATGGCGAACTATATTTTGAGGTTGCCCCATCAATTCAGCTTCCGTGAAACCACTAATTCGTAAAAAATCATCATTGATGTAAGTGATATTGCCTTGCATATCGGTATTCGAAACAATTAAATCTTTATCGGTTAACACATACTCATTATTAGTAACTGGCGTATTATTTCGCATAGTGGTGTCCCTTCAACTAAAACTACTGATTTAAAATTAGATTCATTGGCGTATTTTTTTAAGCTAGCGCTTCAACTAACGCCATCTCTTTACTGGTCATAAGATTTTCAATATCGATTAGAATCAACATGCGTTCATCTATAACACCTAAACCTCGAATATATTGTGTGTCTAGTACAGCCCCAAACTCTGGCGCATCTTTAATTTGTGACTCATTCAGCGATATCACATCAGAGACACCATCAACAACCATGCCTACAACACGCTCTGCCACATTTAAAATAATAACCACCGTCATCTCATTGTAAGTCACTTCACCCAGACTGAATTTAATACGCATATCTACAATGGGAACAATAATGCCTCGAAGATTGATCACCCCTTTTATAAAATCGGGCATGTTCGCTATCGTTGTTACCGAGTCATAACCTCTTATCTCCTGTACGGTCAAGATATCAATTCCGTACTCTTCTTCACCCAATGTGAAGGTTAAATAACCATTATCATCTGTACTGCTCATCTCATCGACAAAGCTGTTTGCAGACTCTTGTTCGTTTTGTGGCATGCTTTTCTCCTGCTCAATTAATCGCTTTCACTTACCAAACCTGCAACATCTAAAATTAGTGCAACACTGCCATCTCCCATAATAGTTGCCCCTGAAATACAAGGCACCGCATGAAAATTGGTTTCAAGGCTTTTTAGTACAACCTGTTGTTGCCCCTCTAACTGGTCAACCAATAACGCTATTTTTTTATTATTACTTTCTAGCAATACTAAAATGCCATCACTTGCCTCTTTAATGTCGGTCTGAATATTAAATAACTCATGTAATGCAAGCATCGGAATATAATCACCACGCACTTTAACTACCGTCCCAGTGCCATTAATTTTTTTTATATCTTGTGGTTGGGGTTGTAATGACTCAGATATAAAAGTCAGTGGGATAATATATATTTGCCCGGCAACAGAGATAGACATGCCATCTAAAATCGCCAAAGTAAGTGGTAAACGGATGGAGATAGTAGAGCCTTCACCTGCCTGAGAATATATCTCTACCTGCCCCCCCATGGAGTGAATATTTCGTTTAACAACATCCATTCCAACACCTCGTCCAGAAACATCAGTCACTTGGTCTGCGGTAGAAAAACCAGCTGAAAAAATAAGTTGGTAAACATCGTTGTCGGAGATATTTTCATCGACTTGTAATCCACGCTCTATTGCTTTGCTTAATATTTTATCTCGGTTTAAACCCGCACCATCATCACTGATATTAATCACGACATTACCACCTTCATAAAAAGCACTTAGGGTTATCGTGCCTGATTCAGGTTTACCATTAGCGATGCGCTCTTCAGGCATCTCAATTCCATGATCAATACTGTTTCTGATTAGATGAGTGAGCGGATCAGCAAGTTGCTCCACCAACCCTTTGTCTAACTCAGTTTCATCACCCACCATACGCAAATCAATTTTTTTGTTTAATTTATTTGAAAGGTCACGAACAACTCGCGGAAAACGCCCAAATACAAAACTGATTGGCATCATTCGAATCGACATTACAGACTCTTGAAGATCACGGGTATTGCGCTCTAATTGAGTGAGTCGATTTAGTAAAATATCGTGCTCAGATGGATCAAGGTTATTTGATATCTGCATCAGCATCGCTTGTGTAATCACCAGTTCGCCAACTTGGTTAATTAATTGATCAACTTTTTCAGTATTAACACGTATTGAAGTCTCAACCTGTGTGGCTGTTTTTGCAGCAGGACGCTTTTTTCGCTCCGGTGAAGTCATCACTTGCTTTACACTTTCTTTCTTTTCCTCTCGCCCATCCAAAAAACCATAGGCTTCGGTTTCAACTTCTTGATCATTGCTAACAGCAGTATCCTGCACAACTGAACTGTTCTCTATCAAGTCACTAACAGGAGCTTCATCATCACAAAACAGACCATAGCTATCATCATTACTTTCTAACGCGTTATCTTGCAAAGCAGCTGTTGCTTCATGCTCTTCAGGTTCAAACAAGCCAAAACATGCTTGCGGTTCGATATCATCATCAAAAAACCCAAAACTATCATCATCATCTGTTTCAATTAAATCGGTTACCAATATTGAATCGGGCTCTGCAATAAATGAGATAATATCTATCAGCTCTTCATTGCTTGAATGGCAGTTAGATAAGACTAATAGCCACTTTGTAAAACCTGCAACGACTTCGGAATGCTGTGTTAATGCGCCAAGGCTAGCCAACTCTTGCAATAGGTTCTCAGGGTTTTCATCATTATCAACCAAGAAAGAGATTTGTTTATCAGCTATTTCTTCCTCTGCAGTGAATGATGTTACTTCTTCAACGGAGGTCTCCGGAGGGCTTGATAGTTTTTGTAATTGATTGCAAACAGCTTCTATCAAGCTACTTTCAACAGGCTCTCCTCCCTCTTGATGTACCTCTTTCTGCTCAGCCAACACATCGCCAGCTTTTAAAAAAGCATCAATCATTTCAGTGGTTAGAGCGAGTTCCTCTTTGCGTAACTTATCCAGTAAAGTTTCAAGTATATGCGTCACCTGTGTCATATCTTCAAAACCAAAAATACCCGCCCCCCCTTTGATGGAGTGCGCGGCCCTAAAAATGGCATTAAGATCTTCGAGGTTTGGCTCATTGACATCAATATCAAGCAGCAATGATTCCATATTGGTTAGGTGCTCTGATACTTCTTCAAAAAATACAGCATTAAACTGTTGCATATCTATAGACATATCAATGACTCGCTCTTACATAATTGCCCAAGATATAAACTAGCCTAATACTTTAGAGGTTAATTCAAGAAGTTTTGCGGGATTAAAAGGTTTCACCATCCAGCCAGTGGCACCAGCGGCTTTACCTTTCGCTTTCATGTCAGACCCAGCCTCAGTGGTCAACATAACAATGGGTGTGCGTTGATAACCAGGTAATCCACGCAATGATTTAACCAGCGTAATACCATCCATTCTAGGCATATTTTGATCCGTTAATACGAAATCAAAACGGCTCTTTTTACACATATCAAACCCTTCTTGGCCATCTTTTGCCAACGAAACTTGATATTTTGCCGATAACAATGTCACCTCTACCATCTGGCGAATTGATACTGAGTCATCAACTACTAAAATATGCTTTGCCATTTATATTCCCTCTATTTACTATTCAAAAGAATTCTACTTCACCACCATCCATTGTTGATGATGAAACTGGGTTATGTGATTTCTCCTCTTTAGTGCGTTTATACTTTTCTACAATTTCATTTATCTCATCGGGAATATTTTCCCCTTTCATTGATTCTATTTCCTGCATCAGTCCATGTAACAAACCAATGTCGTCAGCAGTAAATTGCAAACTTTGAATGCTAATATCACCAAATTGCAAACCACGAAGTGCATTATGAACCGCATCAACTAACTGTGAGGCCAAACTATCAAGATTACGTGTCATTTCTAAATCATTATCTGCTTTATCAGACAGTTGTTTAATCGCAACGTTAAGCTCATCTTTTGAGTTATGTACATAATCGAGATCTTGAGAAGCGATATTTTTGACCTCTTTAGAAAGATCGGAAATTAACTCATTCATGGCACTCAACTGCTTCTGAATAGTATGGCTGACCTCTGTTGAGCTGTTTGAAAGGGAGCGGACTTCACCTGCAACTACCGCAAAACCTCGCCCAGCTTCTCCTGCTCGAGCGGCTTCAATAGCTGCATTTAGTGCAAGTAAATTAGTTTGTGAAGCAATCTGCTCTATCCCTTGTAGCGCTTTCATAACTCCCGGCATTTGTGCACTAATATGTTCAACTTTCTCTGATAGATAAACAGATTCATTGCCCATATTGCTGGCAATTTCTATAAAGTGATTAAGTGTGGAGGATGTTTTTTTGGCAAATTCAGCCATATCCATGTTGCTCTTAGCCACATTTTCATCTTCAACTCCAAGCAGTGAATGTAAATAACTCTGCTGTTGATCAAGTAATGATTGTATCGCCATGAATGCATCGGATAGTGTGCTGATAGCGCCCTTTTGTGTACCGATAAGATCAGATAAATCACTTTGATTATTACGTAAGCTACCTAGGCTTTGGTGTGCTAGCCCTTTAGCGCTTGATAATATTTTTTCACAACTTTCAATTTCATTAGAAGTTAAGTTTAAGCAACTATTAGCGTCAATCTTTAGTTGGGGCTGTTTCACGAGATAATGGCTTAACAATGTGGTGCTGAGGATGGCAACAATGATGACTACTTCAGAAGGAAAAAACTGCAATGCTATTAGCGAAGAAATCAAAATAATTGCTGTATAAAACAGCTTATTTAGCATCACTTTTTTTAACATATTCCACAGCCTTGATTTATTTAACAATTATTTAACTGTAGACACCTTTTTTAGATACTTAATATTTTATTTTTAATTGATTATCACAAGTTGATCAAGATCACTGCATAATAATAAGGCTAACTTGTATCACTCTAAGTCAATAGAGCGAATCGCTTTCTTTAAAAAATTGGAGTGATTCTGAAATTTAATACTGCTTTTTTTCCCTTTATGAGCATGTAATAGGCTTTCAACATTGACTAGCTCTTGAAATAACCACCCCCTTATCATCGAGTAATAGCGGCTATCCGTACCATAACGGTAAATAGTTTGAAGCGCTTCTTCATCGCGTTTTTTCAACGCAGATTGAAGCGCTTCTACCATTAAGCCTATTTGATAAGTTTGATCATTGAGTGTGCGAGAAGCCATGTCAGAAGATTGTGATGTAGCGGGACTACTTGAGGGGACGGTGGCATAAAGCGAACTTATAGTACACAGTGTAACTGCCAAAAAAGTAAATTTAAACAATTTGCGCACAGCAAGCTCCAAAGAAAAAGTAGAATGATTCAAAGGTTAATTTATCGTTAATTTAATGAGTAAACAATCAACATCGCGTCATCGCGGGAGGATAGTCGGATTTAAAATAACTATTTTATCGCTAACGCTTAATGCTAAGCGCATTAAATGTTAAATTATCACTCATTAGAAAAAGCGAGTAATTAAGATGATAATTAAAAAAGCGTGGCGAATATTAACCGTTGGCGATGGTGATCTATCATTTTCACATTCGTTGCTAACAAACCACCAGCCACGACATTTAACGGCGACGGTCTTTGATACCTTAGAAACAATGAGCAATAAGTACAGCGAAAATGCTTATCAAGCACTTCACAAAAAGGGAATCCCTTTATTATTCAATTTTGACGTTACCAATAAAGAAAGTTGGTCAACATTAGCAAAGCAGACTTTCGATGTGGTGATATTTCAGTTTCCCTTACTTCCAGGGTTTGCCTCTTTTGAAGAGTTTAATAAAACCGCTGCGCAAGCCAGTATTAATACTCTTAACCGTGCTTTACTTCGCACATTTTTGTTTAATGCCTTTGAACATTTTTTAGACCCACTAGGTGAACAACTTTGCTTTATTACTTCAAAGGATGTGAAACCATACCGCGAATGGAATATTGAAAATGCGTTACACCAGCAAAGTCATTTCAATTATTTAGGCTCTTCTCTATTTAATATTGATGACTTTCCTGACTATAAAGTACGAAATGTGGATCGTGATAAACATGTACGTGATACACAGGGAAGAACCTATGTATGGAGTACTCAAGCAACGCATCCTTTTCAGACTTTATTAGACAAAGCCGTTTATCAAGATAAGCAATGTTGCACCGCCTGCCGTGCAGGGCCTTTTACCACTGATCTTGATAGAGCTGAGCACAATGCTTCCAAGAAACACCGACAGATGCAAGAGTTTGAAGCCCAATGGCAGGCTTATTTAACTGAACATCAATGACACTTATTTATTTGACTGTAGTTTTTTAAAGGTCGCCAATTGCGCTTCGGTAGCGGGTAATTGATGATGTTCTTTCCACTGCGCATATGGCATACCATAAACAAGCTCTCTGGCTTGATCATAATCGAGTTCAACACCAATAGGAGTAGCCTCTGCTACCATCCATTTTGATAAGCAGTTACGACAAAAACCGGCAAGATTCATCAGCTCAATATTTTGTACGTCTTTGCGATTATCTAGGTGGCTTAATAAACGGCGAAAAGCAGCTGCTTCAAGTTGAGTTTTTTGATCTGGCGTCATGTAATTTCCTACTAAACTTTTAAAATTTACAACATGTTAACATCTATTTTAAGCTAATCGACTATAATTTATTACTGAACTTTATTATGGATATTTTATGCAATCAACCTCAAGTCAATCGCAAGGTTTACTGCTATTTAAGCTGTCTACATTGCAGAGTTTTGCACTCGGCACATTAAAAATTCAAGAGATAGTGCCTTATCAAAAATTAACTCAACTTCCTAATGCCGACAGTAATATTCTCGGTGCAGCGAGTATTCGAGGCCAAACCATTTCCATTATTGATATGGCAGCTGCTGTCGGTTATCCGCCAATTAGCGAGGAAGAAAAGCCAAATTGTGTGATCATTATTACCGATTGTAGCCGTCAGCATGTAGGTTTTTTAGTACGAAAAATAGAGAGAATTATTGAATGTAACTGGAAAAATATAGAGCCACCACCGAGCTCGCTTGGCCATAAAACTTATATTACCGGCATTACTCACTTTGAAAAAAAATTGATTCAACTACTGGATATTGAATTATTGCTATCACAAATTTTCCCCGATAATGATGATCATTCAGTTGAAATTAATGGTGTCCAAAAAGGCTTATTACAAAATGAACATATTTTACTTGTTGACGACTCAGCAGTTGCACGTAAACAATTAGAGGGAGCCTTAACGCGCATCGACGTGCCATTCAAAGTGTGTAAAAACGGCAATGATGCACTACAAGTAATGAAAGAGTGTGCTGAAAAAGAAGATCCTATCACTATTTTAGTCAGTGATATTGAAATGCCTGGATTGGATGGCTACGAATTAACCTTTGAAGTAAGAAGTGTTAAAGAGATAGCCGGCGCATACATTATTCTTCATACCTCTTTATCCAGCGAAATGAGTGTCGATAGAGCTCAGCAAGTAGGCGCAGATGATGCACTAACGAAATTTGCGGCACAATCACTGGTAGACGCCATGCTTAAAGGTGCTAAAAAGGCTTGAGTTCATTCAAGCCTTTTACTTTTTTTACCTTTACTTTTTCTGTTTATTTTCCCAGAAAAGCGCATTTTTAATACCTAGTTTTAACGGGTCAAAACTATACACCGGTCTATTTTCATTACGCTGACTTTCATAATCTTTCAATGCTTTCAGCGCTGGTCTGCCCATAAAGAAAATGATTAATAAGCCAACAATGTTTAACCAAGCCATTAATCCAACTCCTACATCACCTAGTCCCCAAGCAAGGTTTGCTGTTTTGATTGTGCCGTAAAACGTTGCAAACATCAGTGCTAATTTTAAGAAGAAGGTAAAATCAACAGAGCGTAAAGTACGGCGAATATAAGCCACATTTGTCTCTGCGATATAGTAATAAGCCAGAATGGTGGTAAAAGAGAAGAAAAATAATGCTAAGGCAATAAAAGGCTTACCTACTCCTGGTAATACCTTGTCGACCGCCATCTGTGTATATGCAGGACTGTTAGCGGCAATATCGGCAGCTACATTTTGCACCAGAAAACTTTCGCCCACACCATGTACGTTATAAGCACCAGTGATTAGAATAACAAACGCTGTCGCGCTACAAACAAATAAAGTATCAATATAAACAGAAAAGGCTTGTACCAACCCTTGCTGTGCAGGGTGTTCAACTTCTGCAGCAGCCGCCGCATGAGGCCCTGTACCTTGTCCAGCTTCATTTGAATAAACACCACGTTTAACGCCCCAACCAATCGCTGCACCAACACCTGCCATTGGCGTAAAGGCATCACCAACAATCATCATAAAGATACCGGGCAATTCATTAATATGTAATGCAATGATCACGCAGGCAATAATAATGTAAGCAAGTGCCATAAACGGAACAACAAACTGGGTAAAATTAGCGATACGTTTGACGCCACCAAAAATGATAAAACCTAAAAGTAAAACGAGGCCAGATGCCGTCGCTATTTTGGTTGCACTGACCAAGCCAAGACCAGTATCAATCATTTCACCGGGGCCAAAAGCGAGCTCTACAGCATTACCGATACTGTTTGATTGAATGCCCGGTAATAAAAATCCACAAGCAGTAATAGTCGCAAGCGCAAATAAAACCGCATACCATTTTTGACCTGTTATTTTTTCAATGTAATAAGCGGGACCACCACGATACTGACCGTTATCTACTTCTTTATATATCTGTGCTAACGTAGACTCTATATATGCGGTCGAAGCGCCTAAAAAGGCAACCACCCACATCCAAAAAACAGCACCAGGACCACCAAAACCAATCGCGGCGGCCACTCCTGCAATATTACCAGTGCCGACACGACCCGAAAGTGAAACAGCTAGGGCTTGAAAAGAGGAGATACCATGTTCAGATTTTCTCCCAGACAAAAGTAGCTGCCACATTTCACGAATTAATCGTACTTGTACAAAGCGCGTCTGGATTGAATAAAACAACCCAGCGGCTAGGCATAAATAGATAAGCGCAGGGCTCCAAATAATGCCATTTAAAAAATTTACTATCTCTTCCAAGTGATACTCCTTATTTATCCATTTTTATTGCAAGCAAAAGTAACACTCTATGTAGGGTTTATCAAAACCCACTCTCTGTATTTAACTACCAGAGCACGGTTTATTTAATACATTTAAAATTTGACACTGCATCGCCTCTCCTGAGCAACAACTTTGCACAACTGATTGCAGCTCATCTGCCAATAATTGTAGCTGCTTGATTTTTTGTCGAACATCCTGCAAGTGTCGAACAGCAATATCATGCGCTTCATGTTCAATATGATTTTTACAGGTTTGTAAATGAATCAATTGACGAATCTCATCCAAACTAAACCCTAATGCACGGCAGTGTCTGACGAAATTGAGCCTTTGCAGATGATCTTCATTGTAGCGACGTTGATTGCCTTCACTGCGACCAGCCATAGGTAAAATATTGATCTCTTCGTAATAACGAATAGTAGGGATTTTACACCCCGTTTTAGTGGCGAGTTGCCCAATACTGTAAATAGCCATTACACACCTTTTAAAAATAATACTTGAACCTCAAGTAACTAGAGGTTTTATACTTGAACATATTGTTACTTATAAGGAAAGAAAAATGGCTGGATGTTGTGGAGGACACTCAAATTTTGATGGCATGAGTCAAGCCTATAAGCGTATCTTATGGTGGGTGATTGCGATTAATGGAGTGATGTTTTTAGTTGAAATGAGTGCAGGAATCAGCGCACAGTCTCAAGCCCTGCAGGCCGATGCGTTAGACTTTTTAGGAGATACCTTAACCTATGGCATTAGTTTGTGGGCCATTGGAAAGTCCCTTAACCTACGAAGTAATGTGGCGCTGTTTAAAGGCTATAGTTTATTGATTATGGCACTTTGGGTCTTTGCATCCACGCTGTACCGTTTTTTAGTCACTAATAGCCCAGATGCGATGACCATGGGTACGATTGCCCTACTCGCTTTTAGTGCAAACTTAATCAGTGTATTACTGCTCATGCGCTATAAAGATGGCGATGCAAACGTTCGTTCTGTCTGGCTTTGTAGTCGTAACGATGCCATTGGTAATTTAGTCGTGCTTATCGCGGCCTCTGGAGTTTGGGTGACAGAGAGTGCACTTCCTGATTTGGTAGTTGCCTTTATATTAGCAAGCCTGTTTCTCTCTTCGGCTTGGCAAATTATTCAACAAGCTAAAAAAGAGAAAAAACAGGCAATATCTAATAATCTCCATTCTGGTTAATAGAAGCTTTATCGTATTTTGAACCAAAGAGTGGTGATTTTTAATATGCTGTGCAATTTTTGCCTAATTCAAAACGAATTAGGCAAAACTAAGGTTAAATAGCCCGAATACAGCCTTTACCCGCTTGTTTGGCTAAATAAACGCCCTCATCGGCCATCTTCATTAACTCATCAATGTGATGCATCGATTGATGACGAGTCGCGACGCCAATACTGATACTTCCGAGCCATTGCCCGTCGCCAACGCTCACCGTTAACTCTTTAACTGCATTAGATAGGAGCTGCGCAATATGCATTGCACCGTCAAAATGAGTATTTTCACAAATAACAAAAAATTCGTCTCCACCTAGGCGGCAAACAATATCGTCATTTCGTAACGTTTGCTTTAATCGTTTAGTTAACTCCACTAAGACAAGATCCCCTGCATCATGGCCGAAAGTATCATTGACAGGTTTAAAGTCATCAACATCGATCATCAAGCATGATAGTGGTTTAACACTGATAGATTCGCGCCAAAGTATATTAAGACGAGAGATAGCAAAACGACGATTAGGCAGGTTGGTCAATTGATCTGTCACTGCTAATAACTTCAAATCTTCGTTGAGCACCTTAAGTTCGGCCGTTCTCTCCTGAACCTTTTTTTCCAAACTTTGGTTAAGCACATGTAGCTCTTTGTTCCGCTCTGCCACTTCTGAGAAAAGATGATTTAACGCATGTACAAGGGTCTCCATTGAACTGTCTACCGCCCTTTTTTCAGATTTAAATGCTTCATCTGGCTCCATCCCTGCATTAATTTTTTCTATTTGTCGCCCCATATTCATATCAGTTGTCAAAATATGAGTAATTAGCCAATGCACTAAAAAGTCTAATAGATGCTTACTATCTGCAATACAATCGCTAGAAATAGTGTGATACATACAATTTATTTGTGCTAAAAAATGCTGATGAGATTCGATATGATCCTTTAAAAAAGCAGGTGCAATCTTCGCATCTCGCATTAATTGCTCCTCCTCTTGAAAGTGATAAATAGCGTAATCTTCTAACTCTTTATAAACGCCTTGTATTTGAGGCAATGACGCTTTATTTTCAGTCATTAACTCAATAAACTTATTAATTAAGGTAACCAAGTAAAAATGTTGTTCATCAACTTCTTGCTGACCAGTTATGAATTTTTCACTCCACGGAAACGAATCCATTATAACTCCCACATTTATCACGATATTTAGTAAAACTGTAATGATTGCTTTGATAATATAGAAAATAAAGTTAGTTTATTTTCACTATTTACATAATTTTCTTGTTTACTTATCAAGGATCAAACTATGAGCCATATTTTATATTCGTTTCGTCGCTGCCCCTATGCAATGCGAGCTCGACTTGCCATTGCTTATAGCCAGCAATCGGTGCAACTTCGTGAGATCATATTAAAAGAAAAGCCAGACGAGATGCTACAAATATCTCGTAAAGGCACTGTCCCCGTGTTACAGCTTAAAAATGGAAAAATACTTGATGAAAGCTTAGATATTATGGCTTGGGCGATTTCTCAGCATGATCCCGATGATTGGCAAACCGATAATATGGATAACATGCTCGCGTTGATTGATGAGAATGATTTCGAATTTAAACAGTGGCTTGATAAATATAAATATGCAGTACGTTTTCCTGAAAACAGTGAAACTTATTACCGCGAGCAATGCGAAGACTTTTTAGTTAAGTTAGAAAAAAGACTCTTGTTTAATGATTATCTCTTCTTAAACAGAGTGACGTTAGCAGATATTGCTATTTTTCCATTTATACGACAATTCGCAAGTGTTGATAAAGCATGGTTTAACGACAGTCCCTATCCGCAATTGAAAAAGTGGTTACAAGAGCTTATTAACTCCCCTTTATTTGAATCAATTATGCAAAAGTACCCGACCTGGTTACCGAGTAAAGAAGCACAAGATTTTCCATAACATCAAATTTTTTGAATAAAACATTCTCTATCTATCTGTTTGATTATTAATTAAATCGTCTACACTGTTTTTAACTTAATGAATTTAATTAAACCTAAGGAATGAGAATGTCTCAACCTACCTCACAATACAACCCAATTGCAAAAGTGATTCACTGGCTTTCTGCAATTGCTATTTTTGGACTTTTTGCCGTAGGTTATTGGATGGTAGATTTATCCTATTATAGTGAATGGTATACAGTTGCCCCTTACTGGCACAAATCTATCGGTTTGATTTTGTTTGCAATGACCGCCTTTCGACTAATTTGGAAGCTACTCAGTAAAGCACCAGAAATAGAAGGTAAAAACTGGGAAAAAGCCGGTGCTAAAATTGCACATGGTTTACTTTATGTTTTGCTATTTGCCACTTTCCTTTCAGGCTACTTAATCTCTACAGCAGATGGTCGTGGCATTGAAGTATTCAACTGGTTTACTTTCCCTGGTTTAGGTTCACTGATTGAGAACCAAGAAGATATTGCCGGAGAAGTACATTTTTACCTTACTTACACTTTAATAGCGCTTGCCTTGTTACATGCAATGGCGGCATTAAAACATCACTTTATTAACCAAGACAACACCCTTAAAAAAATGATCTAACTGACAAGGAACCATAATGAAAAAATTACTTTTAGTTACAACAGTTGCTTCAGCACTTACTTTGCCAACTTTAGTAAACGCTGCTGATTATAAAATTGATACACGTGGAGCACACGCATCGGTAAACTTTAAAGTAAGCCACTTAGGCTATAGCTTTATCAAGGGTAGATTTAACACCTTTTCTGGTGATTTTACTTTTGATGCAAATAACATTGAAGCTTCTAAGGTATCGGTAAGTATCGATACAACAAGCCTTGATTCAAACCATGCAGAGCGTGATAAGCATATTAAAAGCGATGATTTTATTAACACGGGGAAATACTCAACCTCAACGTTTGTCAGTAACAAAGTCGTAAAAAATGCCGATGGTACTCTCGCTATTAGTGGTGATCTAACACTACACGGAGTAACTAAAAATATTACTTTAGATACTGAGTTTATTGGTGAAGGTAAAGATCCATGGGGTGGATACCGTGCAGGGTTTCAAGCAACAACTCGTCTCGAACTGAAAGACTTTGGTATCAAAGTGATGGGGGCATCAAGCTATGTCGATATGGAATTACACGTAGAAGGCATTAGACAATAACTTTTTCAGTGCACTCCTCTAAGCGAGTGCACTAATTTCATTTGTAACAAAAATATCTCCCCAAAAAATGTACTCAGTAAGGCATTGTAACAATTACGATTTACACTTGCTTATATTATACTAAATCGATTAAACAACCGATCAATCTTACTTGTTAAAAAAGCTATTTCAGCGTTAAAAATTTCGTAAAGGCAACAACCATTTACATCAATTTTCGCCTTGCACTAACTCCTTTTTCATACGTAATATTTGATCACTATATTAACGGAATTGGTATTATAAATCGCACCTTAATATTGTTGATTTCCCCTTTCCTAAACATTTACCAGTTAGTAATTAAGCCTAATAGAATTAAGTATCAGAACCAAATTTAGAAAATTTAAGTTTGCGAAAATAGTGGCTCTATTGGCTAAAGTATATGGCTAGGCCAGTAAATATTTATCCGTAAAATAGTACGGTAATTTATATGGTTACCGGGGGCTATTGATCTGTGCATTTAAGCTTTACTCGCCAATAACTTTGAATAGAAAGGCTGCCAATCCTTGCAAAAATAAATGTAAATATTCAACAGTTCGTAGCTTCTGGCGGTCAAATATTATTTTAATGAAGCACTTAGATTATATTTAACTTTACTAACCTAAATAATTAGAACCATGAATATAGCGTTATAGTGGGAGTGTTCGATTTACTAAATAGTATGACTTTCTGGGGAATGTAATGAGCCTATATTGTTATAAGTGAAAGACATGATTTACTCAGATTAATTAACAATAAAATCAAGGGGTTGCCCCTGATTTTATTGCTATAAATTTCCATTACTGTAAATAATTAAAGCATAAATTTTATCGGCTAGAATTATTGCGGAGTGCATTAATATAATCTTGATAGAAGAATAAACCGTTTGGGAAGCGGTCACATGCATGTAAATAAGGCTTACCAAGCAGAGCAAGCATGTTTGCATTAGTTGGTTTACAGTAAATTGTGACAGCCGCTAAGTAACTATCTTGATATTTTTTATAATCGACTTCACCGCCATTAGACCTGTTACTCAATTCTTGCAATGTTGATTGTGATTTTTCAGGTAACCCTTCCGAACCATCATATGTACCTAAGGCTTGCCAATCACTTGATGCTATAAATGTATCTGTTTGGCTGGATGTCGATGCACAAGCGAATAGAAACAGAGTAAAAGGTAAAATAAAATAAAATTTAATCATAAGGCCACCAGTTAGTTAATAATATTATCAATGATTTAAGGATAGAAAGGATCAATGAACTTTTCTATTTGTTTACTGTTAAATAACGATTTAAAAGTTATTTGAATATTGACATTAAAATTGTATTAAAAATGCACTCTTATTTTAATACGATCACAAAATTAAAGTAGATCATTACCAAATAAAAAATACCAATATTAGCATCGAAGCCTTAGTGTCACTAATACAATACCATGGTCGGTACTTTCACCATCTCGATCAAAAATAGGATTAATTAAATGTCTATCGCAGGTGTGATAATTACTCACTGAATAAGTACTACTACTGTATTTAGCATCAAACTCACAGGAAACGAGGATATGATCTAATACTGAACTTGTTTCACCGTAATAGTGCGTCGCAGCCCTTGGCTCCCCATGATAACAATCACTTTCACAGAACAAATTCCAAACATCCTGTAAACAATATTTCGCTAAATAAGCATTTTTATCAACCTGCGAAACAAAGCGTAAATTATCGATTAAAAGGTGATTTAATACTCCATCCGTTAAGTTATTATTAAAGTCTCCCATCAATATCATCGGTTGCGATGTAGCCACTTTTCGTTTAATCATCTCAATAAACAGCAGTGTCGCTTCACTACCACGTTGAATGCTTGCTCCCCAACCACCAGCGACACTGGCTTTAAGTGATTCAACAATATTATTTTCAGCGCTTAATTGTGGCGTTTCACTGTGCTCAAAGAGAGCGCGTTTAGATTTAAAATGCACAACATAACAGTCGGTATTGCCAATATGTGGTAAATCAACGGTGGCTCTTAATACTTTGCGGCTAAACGAGAAGTCCTCAGCAAGCCCCATATTGCTTGCCATTTGTAGATCATGTGTAACAGCACTCACTTCGGTAATAGGATAACGAGAGGCAATGGCAACCACTGGTGCACTACAGATAAAATCATCAACGACTTTACAGTTATCTACCACAGCAAAGTAGGCATACCCCGCATTTTTTAACAGTGCTTGTAATGAGTCTGGGCTAAATACCTCTTGAAAGCCAATCACATCTGGCTCAAATTCCGCTAAGTAATTCAAGATCCAGCGTTGCTTTTTCTGCCACTGTGGCTCGCTGTAAATACGCTCAAATTCATAACACGCAAAGGGTGGCTCAAGGTAATTAAGCAGGTTAAAAGTCGCAATTTTTAAACGGCTATGGGGAATGTCCAAAATAATATTCTTTTCATGAGATTAAGTGATATTAAGTTTAACCCAGTCAGGCGAATAATAACTATCTAAATAGCGATCTCCACGATCACACAACAGGGTGACTATTGCGCCTGCTTCTCCCTTTTTTTTCATTTCTCGGGCAAGTTGCAACACACCAACCATATTAGTTCCAGTGCTTGGCCCGACTTTTCGGCCTAATACAGTCTCAAGCCATAACATGCTATTAATAGACTCAATATCCGCAACTTTAATCATTCTATCCACCAAGGAAGCGATAAATGAAGGTTCAACACGGGGTCGGCCTATTCCTTCAATCTTACTACTCTTATCGCTACTAAGGGTCATATCGCCACTCTGGTAATAGTCATAGAAGACTGAGTTTTCAGGATCAACCACGACAAGCTCAGTGCTTAATTGATGGTAACGGATATAACGGCCAATGGTCGCACTCGTTCCTCCCGTCCCCGCACTAACGACAATAAACTTAGGCACAGGGTGCGCTTCCCGTGACATCTGCTGATAGATTGAATCAGCAATATTATTATTACCTCGCCAATCCGTCGCACGCTCTGCATAGGTAAACTGATCCATGTAATAGCCATTAAGTTGCTTGGCTAACTTTTCTGATTGTTCATAAATCATTGCCGTTGACTCAACAAGGTGACAATGACCGCCATAAGTTTCAATCAAGGCTAACTTCTCTTGGCTAGTACTCTTAGCCATCACAGCAATAAATTTAAGCCCTAATAAACGTGCAAAATAGGCTTCAGAAATTGCAGTGCTTCCAGAGGAGGCTTCAATAATAGTCGTGTTTTGATTAATTTTACCATTGCACAAAGCATACAAAAAAAGTGAGCGGGCTAAGCGATGTTTAAGGCTTCCCGTTGGATGCGTACTTTCATCCTTTAAATAGATACTGATATCTGGAAACTCAGCTAAATCAAGCTTAATCAAGTGAGTATCCGCACTGCGCTGGTAGTCTGCTTGAATCAATGCGATGGCATTGTTTACCCATTGACGGTCAATGTTCGACGATTGCTTTAAGTTATTGTTTATCATTTATATCCCCCTTTGGTTGTTTTTATTATAAGTAACAACGACCAGAAGATTTCTCTTAACTCTCTCCAAAAAAGCGATAAAATAGAAAATTAATCTTATAATATACGAATATCAAAAATATATTCTTAGGATATTTAAATGGATAAAATAGATAAGCAAATACTGAATATTTTACAGCAAGATTGTTCACTGCCAGTACAACAGATAGCTGAACAGTTAAATCTCACCACCACCCCCTGTTGGAATCGCATAAAACGTTTACAAAACCAAGGAGTGATTAAAAAGCGAGTTGCTTTACTCGACGCTGAAAAAATGGGATTAGAGCTGATCGCTTTTGTACAAATTAAAACGCTGCAACATTCAGAACTCTGGTTTGAAGATTTTGTTTTGCAAGTAAAAGGCTTTTCGCAGGTGATGGAGTTCTATCGTATGGCGGGGGAATATGATTATCTATTAAAGGTGCTTGTCAAAGATATGCGCAGTTATGATAAGTTTTATAAGACCTTAGTTAATAACGTCAATGGTTTAACTGATGTTACCTCGAGCTTTGCGATGCAACAACTCAAATACACCACTGAACTTTCGCTATAAAAACCACTTACGGCGAAAGTGAGTGAATTTTTTATTATTCTCTTTTTATTTTGCCGATAAGGCTGGTGCACTAAATGCGATACCTTCCCAGCCATTAATCATAAATTGGCGAATATTTTGATGATCCGTTGCGTCTGGATGCTGTAAAACATCCTCACGGTAAAACTGTCCAAAACACGCTAATGTTTGTTGCTGTGAAAACTTTTGTAGTTTAGCAAAGGCAAAAATTTTACAAGAGCCAGAGTTTTGTCCTGCCTCATTGCTTTGATTACCGTTAGTAAATGCTGTTTCAGTAAACTGATAATTCTCTTCGATAACAGACATTGTGTCTGAAAACTCAATTGATTCTGCTTGTGTGTTTAGTTTCTCTAAAAATGCTGGTAGCAACATGTTATTTCCTTGAATTATAATAGCGATTGTTAATCAAAATAGATGGTTTTATTTTGAGGAAGGTTTTCTGCGTCAACCGCTTCCCCTTTAATGCGTTTCTCTTCTGAAGCCCATTCCCCTAAATCAATAAGCTGGCAACGCTTACTGCAGAATGGTCGGTGCAGACTTTCCTTTGACCATTCCACCTCTTTTTTACAAGTGGGGCAATTTACTTTCATTAATTTCTCCTAACAACAGATCTGTTTAAATGCAATGTCATCGCTGCGATGATTTTCAATATCACTACTCATAAAACGAATAGAATATCTGTCTTTATGGCCACTGATCATGGGATATACCCCCAATGAAATATCTAACTCAATAGACACAAAACAACAATTTTCCACTTCTCCCTGATAGAAGCCATTTACAGCAACTTGTTCCGTTTGCGTACCTTGGGAGCGTGTAATTCTTAAATAAAGTAACAGTGCTTTTTGTAAAGCTTCAAAATGACTTACCCATATATCAGCATCACTACCTTGTTTTATTGCCCCTTGGGCTAACCAAAGATGGTACTGAGGAAGATCGAAATTACAACAACCACTAGGAATGCAAAAACGTTGCTTAAGTGAGGTTAAAAAACGGTTTGCCTTAAAATAGCGCAGCTGTTTAGGCATCGCGATAACCGCTTTATTCAGCTCTTCAATTTCAAGCAACAGTTCAGAAACAGCTTGATGGTCAACTTCATCATGGGCTAACCACTCCTTCATCCGCTCCGATAGAACACGTAAGTCCTTAGCAAGATCATGGCGAATATCACAACGCTCGAGCAATTCTAGTAGCTCAAATAATCCTTTAAAGAACAGCGTTGAGTCACTGCCATGCTCAAATTTTTTACTTTTATTAATTTGCTGAAATAGAAACTCAAGACGGAGATAGCTTCGCATCTTTTCATTTAATGGATATTCAAAGGTAATAATATTGCTCATTTTAGTCTCATTAGTACAAATCACACGCTATTGTAACGCCCTAAGTTGTTTATCTAAAGTAATTACCGACATTTCTAATTCAGCTAATGAAACTGAGCTGTTATTAATAATAAAATCGGCTTTTTGTAAACGTAAATTACGTGTAATTTGACTATCAATAATCGCTTTAATTTGTTCCTTACTACTGTTATCACGTGCACAGGCACGTTTTATCTGAAGCGACTCTTCAATATCAACAACCACAACATGATCGCAATATTGTTGGAGATTATTTTCGAACAGTAAAGGCGCTTCTAAAATCACATAATCACTTGTCGCGTTTGCAAGATGAATTAGCATTTGCTCACGGATAATGGGATGTAATAGGTTATTTAGCCATCTCTTTTTTACTGGATCAGTAAAAATAATCTGCCGTAACTTAGCGCGATCTAACTCATCATTTATTAAAATATCTTCACCGAAGTATTCACAAATTTTATTTATAGCAGGCTGCCCTTTTTGCACCACTTCACGAGCGACGATATCCGCATCAACGACACAAATATTTAAACCTTTAAAAAAGTGAGAAACAGTTGATTTACCACTACCGATTCCTCCTGTTAATCCGATCACTAAACGCATTTTGGATTCCTCCTATTTATAGCTTGTGCATTTTATAAGAGTTGTGTCATTAAATCTTAACTTCATGCTAAAATTAGGCTTTTATTGTTGCTTGGAAGAAGAATCATGGTTGAAAAAGAGATTTCAGAAAGCGTTCGTATTGCGTTGCATGAAGATTTAAACGGTTTATCACCAGAAGAAGGTGATATTACTGCAAATTTAATTCCTGAAGATAAACAGGCAAAAGCGGTGGTTATCACACGTGAAGATGCTGTTTTTTGTGGGCAAGCTTGGACGCAAGAAGTCTTTCGTCAATTAGGTAATAACATCAGCATTACTTGGCATGTCAAAGATGGTGATTTTGTTAAGGCCGATACCACACTATTCACACTAGAAGGTTGTGCGCGGACACTGCTAACGGGCGAACGTAGCGCATTAAACTTTGTACAGACCCTTTCAGGCATTGCCACTCGTGTTAAGCAATACATGGATTTAATCAGCGAAACAAACTGTAAATTACTTGATACCCGTAAGACGCTCCCGGGGCTAAGAAATGCTTCAAAATATGCAGTGTTATGTGGTGGTGGACATAATCACCGTTTAGGGCTTTTTGATGCTTATCTAATTAAAGAAAACCATATTTTAGCTTGTGGTGGTATAAAGCAAGCGATTGAGATGGCGAATAAGCAACACCCTGAGCGCTGGGTAGAAGTTGAAGTAGAAAGTATTGAAGAATTAAAGCAAGCACTTGATGCAGGTGCACAACGTGTGATGTTAGATAACTTTACCGTGCCAATGATGATTGAAGCGGTTGAGATAAACCGTAATAATGAACATACTGCCGATTTAGAAGTATCGGGCAATGTAACAACGAGTACTATTTTAAGTTACGCGAGTACTGGGGTCGATTACATATCGGTTGGCGCCTTAACAAAGCATGTTAACGCTGTTGATCTCTCAATGCGATTTGTTAATTAGTTACAGCTTATAGCAAACCTAGCAAAACTCTCTAGACTGATTACATCACTAGGGAGTTTTTTTATGCCTTTTCTAATAGTTCTTTTACTCTTGTTAAGCCCAGCCGTCTTCGCGGCACCACCACCGATTCAACTTGCTAGCAAATATCATAGCGATATCGATATTAGCCAATACTGGGTGAGCGAGAAACTTGATGGCGTTCGTGCCTATTGGGATGGACAGCATCTGATTTCTCGACGAGGAAATATATTTCCAGCCCCTAAATGGTTTATTAAAGATTTTCCAACTCAAGCGTTAGACGGAGAATTATGGATAGCCCGAGAACAATTTGAACGTGTCTCTGGCATTGTACGTACCGAGCAGGCAAATGATGAAGATTGGCAAAGTATCGCATTCATGATTTTTGATTTACCAAGCTCCAGTAAACGCTTTACAGCACGACTTAAGGTGATGCAACAACTAGTTGATGACAGTCCTTCACCCTATTTAAAAATGATCCCACAACAAAAATACTCATCACAACAAGCATTACAAGCGACGTTAGATAGAATTATAAATGATGGTGGTGAAGGGTTAATGCTTCACCATGTCGATGCCTATTATCAAGTAAAACGAAGCCAAGACCTAATGAAACTAAAACGTTATGATGATGCAGAAGCTGTTGTAATGGCGTATATTCCCGGAAAAGGGAAACACAGTGGACGTATGGGTTCGTTATTGGTCAAAACGAAAGATGGAATGAGCTTTAAAATAGGATCTGGATTTACCAATGCTGAGCGAGAAAATCCGCCAAAAATAGGAGATATCATCACCTATCAATATATTGGTAAAACCAAAAATGGCGTACCACGATTCGCAACTTTCTTGCGGATTAGAGTTGCATTAGATCCCGACGAAAAATAAAAGCAATTAAATAAAAATATGTGCTGTAAATTTTCCACGGGAAGAATGTTTTTTTAAAAATAAAATATTTAACTAATACCAAACCCACTAAATAACTGATCAATCTTACTGGTTAAAAGAAGCTATTTCAGCGTTAAAAGTTTCGTAAAAGGAACAACCATTTACATCAATTTTCGCCTTGAACTAACTCCTTTTTACTACGTAATATTTGATCGCTATATTAATAGAATTGGTATAATAAAATTTATACGCTATTTAATCTGGTATGGGGATAAATTACACCTATTGCAAATGATCATCTTTGATAACCATTAACGACATTATGTGCATAACTTCTCTTTGATTAATAACCCTAAAATAATGTGGCAAGCATGATTAAGCTGCTCTTCGTACAGCCCCTTATTATTTAAATTAGAGAGTTGCTCTAAGTAAGTACAGTACTCTGAGATCACCTCCTCTGCAAATAGCTCATTACCGCCCATTGATTGAAATAGCTCTCTTATCATCGGAGCTATTTTTTTAGCCTGATCAGGTACACCGGCATGATCAGCAAAGTATATAATATTATCCATAAGCATCTCCTTATGTATATTATAGTAGCTTCGCAATCACTCCCTTATTAGCTTCTGGAAAATCATAGTCTAATAGCGCCTGTGCACTAACCCACTTTACCGGTTGCCCTTCTCTGCCAGTGGCTTCACCAGTATATTTATCTACTAAATAAAAATATAAATTTAATTGTTTATCGCCATAATCGAAGAACAGTTTGTCAAATAAACCGAAACGATCGGCAGTTACACCAACCTCTTCTAATAGTTCTCGCTGCATTGCCTGATGTGCTAATTCACCTTGCTCAACCTTGCCTCCCGGAAACTCCCATTTTCCGCCCTGATGGCTTTCATCAGGCCTTAAACAGATCAAATATTTACCATGTTCATCTTTTACAATGGCGATACTAATATCAATAACTTTCATCAATTTACCTTTTTTAAGCAAAAAAAATGGCTCTAAAGAGCCATTTTATTTTGTTACTCATTTCATTATGAAGCTAACTTGCCATGACACTGTTTGTATTTTTTGCCTGAACCACAAGGACATGGCTCATTACGCCCTACTTTACGTTCGTCACGTACAAAAGGATCCGCAGATGCATTTTCTTCATCACTTTCCGTTTGTTGCCCGTTTGTAGCGCCAGCATGCTTCATTTCAAGTTTTGCTTTTTCATCGGCAATACGACGTTGTTCAGCAATCGCTTCAACTTCTTCTTGGCTTTGCACCTGCACTTTAGAAAGAATTGTCACCACATCATGCTTCAAGTTATCTAGCATAGAAAGAAACATCTCAAATGATTCACGCTTATATTCCTGTTTAGGATCTTTTTGTGCATAACCACGTAGATGAATACCTTGACGAAGATGATCCATCGATGCTAAATGCTCTTTCCACAAGGTATCAATAGTTTGCAACATAACTGACTTTTCAAAGCCAGCAATAATCTCCTGCCCTACCTGCTCTTTTTTAGCTGCATACACTTCTTTTGCATGTACTAAAATATTTTCGCGAATAGTTTCTTCCTGTAAATTTGCATCATCAACTAACCACTGTTGAACCGGTAAATCGATTAAGAAATCAGTTTTAAGTTTACGCTCTAGCCCCTCGAGATCCCATTGCTCCGTCAGTGATTGCTGAGGTACAAATTGGTCAACACAGTCGTTAAATACATCATCCCAAATACCATCAATAGTTTCAGTGATCTCTTCGCTGTCCATTACACCATTACGTTGTTGATACACCACTTTACGTTGGTCATTAGCAACATCATCAAAATCAAGTAGCGATTTACGCATGTCGAAGTTACGGCCTTCAACTTTACGTTGCGCATTTTCAATAGCACGGGTAACCCAAGGATGCTCAATCGCCTCACCATCTTCCATGCCTAATTTTTTCATCATGTTAGATACTTTTTCTGATGCGAAGATACGCATCAAAGAATCTTCCATAGAAAGATAGAAACGACTTTCACCCGCATCACCTTGACGACCAGCACGACCACGTAACTGGTTATCAACACGACGAGATTCATGACGCTCTGTACCGATGATATATAAACCACCGGCCTCTTTTACCATGTCATGCTCTGCTTGCCATGCTAGTTTTTCAGCTTCTATTTCGCCTTCACTTGCATTGCCTAATTTATCAAGACGCGCTTGTAAATTACCGCCTAGCACGATATCTGTTCCACGGCCCGCCATATTGGTTGCGATAGTAACTGATCCTAATGCACCAGCTTGCGCAATGATGTCCGCTTCTTTTTCATGGAATTTAGCATTCAGTACGCTGTGCTTAATATTCGCTTTATCCATTAATTGCGATAATAATTCAGAGTTTTCGATTGAAACGGTACCAATTAACACCGGCTGACGTCGCTCAAGACGTTGCTCAATATCTTTAACAATTGCTTGATACTTTTCAACTTCCGTTAAATAAACAAGATCACCACCATCGATTCGTGTCATCGGTTTATTGGTTGGAATAACGATTGTTTCTAAACTATAGATTGATTGAAACTCAAAGGCTTCAGTATCAGCTGTACCGGTCATCCCCGCTAATTTATCGTAAAGACGGAAGAAATTTTGGAAGGTGATAGAAGCTAAGGTTTGGTTTTCATTTTGAATTTCAACACCTTCTTTTGCTTCAACAGCTTGATGAAGACCTTCAGACCAACGTCGACCCGGCATCGTACGACCCGTATGTTCATCAACGATAACAACTTCACCTTGCTCGTTAACGATATATTCAACATCTTTTTCAAATAAAGTATGTGCACGTAAAGCGGCATTAGCATGATGTAGCAGGCTAATACTTGATGCTGAATATAAGGATTGATCTTCCGCTAATAAGCCACGCTCTTGTAGTATTTTCTCTACTTTTTCTTGGCCACGCTCAGTTAGAAGCACCTGCTTACTTTTTTCGTCAATGGTGTAATCGCCATCGCCTGTATATTCTTCGGTATCTTCTTGATCCTGTTTAGTCAACATTGGAATGACAGTATTTAATTCCGTGTATAAAGAGGCATCACCATCGGTCGGACCAGAAATAATAAGTGGCGTACGCGCTTCATCGATTAAAATAGAATCAACTTCATCGATAATTGCATAATGCAGTGGACGCATTACACGTTGGCCAGCTTCAAAAGCCATATTATCGCGCAGATAATCAAAGCCAAATTCATTATTAGTACCGTAAGTAATATCAGCGGCGTAAGCTTCACGTTTCGCTTCACCCTGCATGCCAGAAAGGTTAATACCTACCGTTAGCCCTAAAAATTCAAACAGTTGAGCGTTCCACTCAGCATCACGTTTTGCAAGATAATCATTCACGGTAATAACATGCACACCTTTACCGGTTAGTGCATTTAAGTAAGCAGGAAGAGTTGCCGTCAGTGTTTTACCTTCACCGGTACGCATTTCAGCAATTTTATTATCATTTAAAACCATGCCCCCAATAAGCTGTACATCGAAATGACGCATACCAAAAACACGTACTGAAGCACTACGTACGACTGCAAATGCCTCAACTAAAATAGCATCTAGGCTTTCACCTGCTTCTACACGTTGTTTAAACTCGGCGGTTTTAGCCTTTAATTCAACATCTGAAAGCGCATCCATTTGTGGCTCTAGTTTGTTAATTTCATCGACTACTTTACGAAGTTTTTTTAGATAACGGTCGTTACGACTGCCTATTATTTTTGTTATTAGCTGTGTAATCATTTTACTTTTCTCATTTTTAAAATTAAATTTGTTTCGTCTCTAACCCGCTACGCGGTGTATATAATAATCAGGATCAACCTGACGACCACTTTTCAAAACTTCGTAATGTATATGTGGGCCTGTTGAGCGCCCTGTACTGCCCATCACAGCAACTTGTTGGCCTTTACTGACAATCTCACCTACTTTTACTGTTAACTCGATAGCATGTGCATAACGTGTCGTTAAACCGTTACCATGTTGTATCTCAACCATTAATCCGTAGCCACCTCTTCGACCAGACTCAACTACCACCCCTGCAGCAGTAGCGATTAATGGCATACCCGCAGGCCCTGCGATATCAACACCACGATGACGACTCAATTTTCCTGTAAAAGGGTCTTTTCTTGTGCCATAAAGCGAGGAAAGCCATGATCCTTTACCCTTAACTGGCCGGCCAGAAATATATAACTCATCAAGCAAATGGCGATTGTTGATAGCAATTTCAAGGCGTTGAAGTTGTTTTTCTTTTTTTATCAGATATTGATCAACATTTTCAATACTTTCTAATAAAAACGATGATTGAAAAATGTCATCACCCTCAATGTCTTTTTGTAAAGATGAGGGGGGCTGGGATTCAAAATCAAACTCTTCTTTCGGAAGTTCTGATGCTTCTATTAAACGCTGACCAAGCACATTCACGCGTGTGATGTTAGCTTCTAACTCCCCCAGTTTCGAACTGAGTACCAACAATTTTTCATCGCTTTGTGCTTTAATAAGCTTTAAATATTTGTCTTTGCTAATATCTTGTTCACTTAGAGCGTTTATTTTAAATTGGGCTAATTGCGTTTTGTAATAGGACTGAATAAACCAAGTACTGACAGCGAATAACGCGATAAACAAAAGAGGGATCAACAGAAACCTGTTTTTTGTTAGGGAAAAAGTATGATCTTGTTCCTCTCTGGAATAGATTACCGTTATACTCATATTATTAATTCACTATTGAAAATAGAAATGAATAGAAGTCGTCAACCAAAACCTGTTGCACAACTGCTTACCAAGACTCAGCTGCAACATAATCAACCTCTTTTCACAAGGCTTGATAGTTTACTACAAAGTTTTTTGAAACAACATAATATCGCCGGCTGTAGGCTAGGTAATTTACAAAATGGGACATTGCTTATAGAAATCCCCAATGCAAATTGGATGGTGCGCTTGCAATTTATGCGAAATGACCTACTCAGCCTATTTCGTCAAGAGGCTCCAGGTTTGTTAAAAGTAAATATTAAAGTAAATCCTCGTCTCTCTATCACGACCAACAAGACTAAGAAAAACACCCCACGTATAAAAAAGAGAGCAACTAAAATGTCTGCAGATGTAGCTGATAGCTTTCTAGCGCTTGCGGAAGACACTGACCCAGAACTTAGAAAAGCATTACAGTCGTTGGCACAACACTCTAAAAAATAACCCGGAAAACAGACAAAAAAAATCCCGCAATAAAGCAGGATTTCATATAGTCACTCATATTAGCTTAGAATGCCAACACAGGTTCAATGTACTGCACTGGAGACTCACTGACAGGCTCTTCGAAAGTCACCATTTCCCAAGCCTCTTGATCTGCAAGCAATGCACATAACAATTTATTGTTTAAAGCATGACCCGTTTTAAATGCTTTTAAATGTCCTAAAATGGTGTAACCCGAAAGATACAGATCACCGATTGCATCTAATACTTTATGCTTCACAAACTCATCTTCATAACGAAGACCATCAGGATTTAACACACGAAACTCATCTAGACCAATAGCGTTATCAAGACTAGCGCCAAGAGCCAAATTATTCGCTTGGAGTTGCTCAACTCCTTTCATGAAGCCAAAAGTTCTTGCGCGACTGATTTCTTTTACGAATAAATCACCAGAGAATTGCATTTCAATATGCTGATTTTGGCCTTCAAAAACAGGATGATCAAAGTCGATTTTAAAATCTAAACTAAAACCTTTGTTTGAAGGGGTTAATTCTGCATACTTTCCTTCTGCTTCATCTTCAACACGCACGGCTTTTTTAACACGAATAAATTTCTTCGCCACATTTAGCTCTTCGATACCCGCTGACTGCAATAGGAAAATGAATGGGCTAGCACTACCATCCATAATTGGAATTTCAGGTGCATCAACATCAATAATAATATTATCGACACCCAGACCTGCAAGGGCAGCTGAAAGATGCTCAACCGTAGATATTTTCTGTCCATCATCATTAACTAAACAGGTACATAACAAGGTTTCTTGTACAGCTTGTGCATGTGCTTTGAAAGTCACAACAGGGTTTAGATCAATACGGCGGTAAACAATACCTGTATTAGCAGGTGCAGGATGTAACTCGATAGTTACTTTATTACCTGAATGCAAACCAATACCGGTTGATTTAACACTTTTCTTTAATGTTCTTTGTTTAATCATCGTATCACCTAAGCCTGAAAAATTTATAATAATAGCGAGTATATCAGTATGAGACTTATATCACAAACTTTACACCCGCATTACAAATAAATTACAAAATATGACTAATCTGCTTGTTTACGTAAAAATGCTGGAATATCAAGATAGCTACCTTCAGGCTTCGCCTCTGCGGCCGGCTCTTCAACAACCACTTCTGGCTCAACAACCTCAACACTTTCGACTACCTTCTCTACTTCCGGAGCAGTTGCTGTTTCAGTCGCAATAGTGGGATTTTTAACAACTGTTAGGTCTGATTTACGCTCACCAAGTCCAGTCACGATAACTGTCACGTGTAATTCAGCAGTATCAATTGTTGGATCAACCGTTACACCGATAATGATTTGCGAATCTTCAGAGGCAAACTCACGCAGTGCATCACCAACAGTTTCATACTCATCCCAAGCAAAGTCCATACCGGCAACAATGTGGACTAGTACTCCACGTGCATTTGAAAGATCTACATCTTCAAGTAGTGGGCAAGAGATAGCTTGTTCAACCGCTTCTTCAGCACGTTCTTCGCCAGATGCGATACCTATGCCCATTACTGCAGTTGTACCCGCTTCAGTCATAACAGTACGCACATCGGCGAAATCGATATTAATAGTACTTTCTTCGTTATTGATAATGGCAGAGAAACCTGAAACAGCATCATATAAAACGCCATTTGCGGCTTCCAATGCGCCTAAGAAAGTAACGCCTTTTGGCAATGATTTCTGTAACTTATCATTTGGAATAATAAGTAATGAATCAATATGTTCAGAAAGTCTTGAGATACCTTGATTGGCATAATTGATACGTTTTTTACCTTCAAAGAATGAAGGTTTAGAAACCACGCCAATAGTTAAAGCACCAAGCTCTTTTGCAACTTCTGCCACAACAGGTGAAGCACCTGTACCAGTGCCCCCGCCCATACCTGCAGCGATAAAGACAACATCGGCACCGGTTAACATTTCACGGATAGTTTCTTTATCTTCAAGCGCTGATTTATAGCCGACCTCAGGGTTAGCACCTGCGCCTAGGCCGTTAGTAATGGATGCACCAAGTTGTAAACGAATAGTCGCTTTTGACTTACGTAATGCCTGCGCATCCGTATTCATTACGATAAATTCAGCACCTGTTAAGCCTTGATCAATCATGTGATTAACAGCATTACCGCCACCACCACCGACGCCAACAACTTTTATAACAGCTTGTTGTTCATACTCTTCATCAACTATTTCAAACATTTGATCTTTTTCCACTTTTATTAAATCATCAGACATATCATGCCTCCATCGGTATCAATTGCCTGTATGCTGTCAACATATCTACTAAGTTTCAACATCCCAGACCCTACCCACTAATATTCCTTTTTTATCCAACTTTTTACTTTATTTAAAAAGTGGCTAAAGCGATTTTCATCTGGCTCTTCCTGGCCTTCGCTATATTCATCATGCTTATACCGCAATAAGCCAAGAGCTGTCGAATATGCAGGCTCAGCGATATCATCAGCCAATCCTTGCAAATTCTGCGGTATGCCAATTCTTACTGGCATATTATCAAAAACTTTTTCTGCAACTTCAACCAATCCTCGAATTTGTGCGCCACCACCCGTTATAACAATACCAGCTGCTAGTTGTTGTTTTAAGCCATCAGCGTCAGTTGCATAACCCAAGGAATATAATTCTTTTTTAACAAGCCCTAATAGTTCACTATAACGAGGCTCAATGACATCGACCAAAGTATGGCGTTGCAATGTTCTGCTGGCTCTTCCGCCAACACTTGGTAACTCAATAGTATCATTTGGACTAATCGTCTCGCGCGATAAACTACCATATTTAATTTTTACCTCTTCTGCAGAGGTTGGTGGTGCACTAAAAGCGATAGCAATATCATTAGTCACAGAGTTACCAGCGTAATTAAGTACACTACTATGACGCAACGCACCATCAATATAGACAGATATGTCCATGGTACCACTGCCCATGTCTACGACACAAACTCCGAGTTTTTTCTCATCATCGCTCAAGGTAGCGGCACTTGATGCCACGCCTGAAAAAATCAGCTGATCAACATGCAAATCACATCGTTCTACCGCTTTTTCTAAATTTTTAACCAGATCATGATGACAGGTAATTAAATGCACATCAGCTTTTAATTTAATACCTGAAAGACCAAGGGGATTGTTGATTCCGCTTTGTGAGTCGATTGCATATTGTTGCGGAATCACATGTAATAAGCGTTGATCATCTCGTAACTTTATTGAGCGAGCATTATGTATGACGCTTTCAATATCAAAGGCTTTGACTTCATGATCATCAATAGCCCAAGTACCTGACTCATTTAACGATTCAATATGTGCCCCTGAAATTGAAAGGCTAACTGATGATACTTGGCAATCAGCCATCTCTTCAGCACTTTTAAGCGCTTTTTTAATCGCATAAACCACAGAGTCTAAATCGGTGACAGCTCCTTTATCAACACCCTTTGAATAAGCTTCACCAATACCAACAATGTTAATTTGTTCATTTTCTAAGAGCTCACCAATTAAAACGACAATTTTATGGCTACCAATATCTAAACCAACCGTGTAATCATGTTCCATACTCTAGTTATACCTTAACATCATTTAATTAACTCACTCTCGCCCTTCCAACCGATCGCAAAGCCAGTATCATAGCGCAAATCGATATAGTCGATCTTATTTACATCGTATTTTTTACCAATTAACGGATAAACCGTTAAAAAGGTCTGTATTCTATCCAGTTTCTGCTCTTTTCCTAAGCGCAGTAGCATGCCATTTTTCAAGGTTAAGGATGTAGACTGCCTTGTATCGCTACTTAATGACGCAATCTCAAAATCATTTACTTTTAACAATTGATGTAATTTCATATAAGTGGTTAACACATCATTTGCTTGTTCATCGTTACCGTGCAACGAAACATAGTCTTGCTTAGCTGTCACAGGGTCAGCCTGTACAATTTCTCCAAAACGATTTAACAATGCTCTGTCGTTCCAAACTGCAACAATCGATTGCTCAACAATGTGCACTTTTAACGTATCGGGCCAGCGCTTACGAATTGAAACAGAATAAACCCAGGGCATATCCTCAAGTTCTTTTTGTATCTGCGCGATTTCAACAGTAAAAAAATTGAGCCTATCTTCCTGATTAATCAAGACATCACGCACATTATTAAAAGTAATGTGGGTGTTATCTCCTGTTAAGATTAATGCACTTAATGGCACTGATTTTTCATCTGTAAGCCAATTTTTTAAATTGAAATAACTTAACTGTAACAGGTATAGGAGTGCGATAAAAAAAAGCACACTTATCAATTTAGCAAAATTAACCTGTTTGAGTCTTGTTAGCATAATGCTTACTTATAATGTCTGTTTGAGAATTTCTACAACCAATTGCTCAAAACTATAACCCGCCTGTTTCGCAGCCTTCGGGACTAAGCTTGATGTAGTCATCCCGGGCACAGTGTTTACCTCCAGCAGATACCACTGTTCATGTTCATCAAGCATAAAGTCAACACGCCCCCATCCACGGCAACCAATAGCGTTAAAGGCTTCAATCGCAAGACGGTTCAACTCAGCTAATTTATCATCCTCCAATCCACAGGGGCAAAAATATTGCGTATCTGTAGATTGATATTTAGCTTGATAATCATAGAATTCATTTTTAGTCTGCATGCGAATAGCTGGTAACGTCTGACCATTTAGCATTGAAACAGTAAACTCTTTTCCGGTTATCCAAGCTTCAACTAGCACTTTGTCATCATAGGTAAAAGCGTTATTAAGTGCAGCAATCAATTGTTGTTCATTATTTGCTTTTGCCATACCAATGCTGGAGCCTTCATTAATAGGCTTAACCATCACCGTGCCTGATAAACGAGCCAGTATAGCGGCACACTGCGATTCATCAAAGCTTTCTTTGACAATTAATTGATAGTCAGCAGTAGGTAACTGCATACTCTGCCAAATCTGCTTGGTCTTTGATTTATCCATCGCAATCGCAGAGCTCATCACACCGCAACCAGTAAAAGGAATATCTAATGTTGTTAAAAAACCCTGAATAACACCATCTTCACCACCGCGACCATGTAAGGCAATAAAAACACGGTCAAATCCCAGCTTTTTTAACAAACTAATATCGTCTGTTTTTGGGTCGATACCAACGGCATTAATCCCTTGACTGATAAGTGCGGTAAGAATGGCATTACCCGATGCTAATGACACGTCACGCTCAGCACTATTTCCACCGAATAAAACGGCAACCTTACCAAAGTCTTGTTGCATTATTTTTCGCCTGCCTGTGTCATTTTTGTAATATCTAATTTTAAATCAGCTAATGTTTTTACAACTGCGCCAATATTTCCAGCGCCTTGCGTTAATACAATGTCTCCTTCGCCGATCACCTGCGCTAAGATTCCTGGTAAAAGGTCAGCGGAGGCAACAAAAATAGGTTCTTTTCCACTATGTTGTCGAATAGTGCGACATAATGATCGACTATCAGCGCCGGCAATAGGCGTTTCTCCTGCGGCATAAACATCAAGTAAGAGCAATTGATCAACTTGCCCTAATACATGTGCAAAGTCTTCGTAAAGATCACGTGTTCGGGTGTAACGGTGTGGCTGATAAGCCATTACTAAACGTTTTTCAGGCCAACCAGCCCTAACCGCATTAATAGTCGCTTGTACCTCTGTTGGATGATGGCCATAATCGTCTACAAGCATCGCCTTACCATTACCTGTTTCAAACTCTCCATATTGTTCAAAGCGACGGCCAATACCTTCAAATTCGGAAAAAGCTTGCACAATCACATCGTCTTCAATCTCATCCTCCATAGCCACAGCAATGGCTGCGGCTGCATTTAGTGCATTATGCTTTCCAGGTAAATTAAGTTGAATATTCAAATCATCTTTATTGGCACGATGTACAGTAAAAGCACACCGGTTCATTGACTGATTAAAATTAGAGATACGCACATCAGCTTGCTCATGAAAACCATAAGTTACACATTGACGAGCAAATTTAGGAATTAACTCCTCGACGACAGTATCATCTAAACAAACAACAGCAGTTCCATAGAAAGGTAAATTCTGGATGAATTTTACAAAGGTTTCCTTCAAAACTTCAAAGTCACCTTGATAGGTATCCATATGATCAGCTTCAATATTTGTGACCACAGAAACCATGGGTTGTAGATGCAGGAAAGATGCATCACTTTCATCAGCCTCTGCAATTAAGTATCGACTTTGGCCTAGCTTTGCATTGGTACCAGCACTATTCAACAATCCTCCAATGACAAAAGTCGGGTCTAGCTCAGCTTGTGCATAAATACTAGCAATTAAACTTGTTGTGGTGGTTTTACCATGCGTACCAGCAACAGCAACACCATGACGATAGCGCATTAGTTCAGCTAACATTTCCGCACGACGAACAACGGGAATACGTGCTTGTTGTGCGGCAAGTAGTTCAGGGTTTTCAGGGTTAATGGCAGTTGAAACAACAACAACAGATGCACCATAAATATTTTCTTGTTGATGGCCGATAAAAATATCTGCACCAATTGAACGTAATCGATCCACAACAGGGTTCACTGCAATATCAGAGCCCGTGATTTTGTAACCTTCATAAGCAAGCACTTCGGCAATGCCTCCCATGCCAGCACCGCCAATACCTACGAAGTGGATCTGTTTTACACGACGCATTTCTGGAATCATGGTGCGAATCTGTGCGAGTTCAATTTTTGTCATATTTTGCTATCACTTGTTATTAAAATTAGTATTAATTCACCGACAAAAATAAAGGGTTAATCGGCTTAGTTTAAAAACCTGCAATGTTAGAATATCGATATTCATTGCATACGCATTCATTTTTATCTACTTCCTAAGAAGCATAATCCCTATCTTTTATCTTATTGTACCGTCTGTAAACAGATCGCTGCGACACGTTCCGTTGCATCTAAAATTGCTGCTTTTTTGCTCTGCTGTGACATCTTAACGAGCAGTAGCCTATTTTGGCTGAATGACTGTAAATAATCACTTAATATTTTACTATTTAACTGACTCTGTGGGATTAACACAGCCCCTTCTCGATCAACTAAATCTTGTGCATTTCTAGTTTGATGATCATCAACTGCATGCGGTAAGGGGATAAAAATAGCCGGCAATCCAACTACTGCGACCTCAGAAACAGTTAATGCTCCTGCGCGACAGATAACAATATCAGCCCATGCATAACTGGCATCCATATCAGTGATAAACTCTTGCACATTTGCTTTTATCCCTTTGCTCTCATAATGAGACAGCACCGCTTGCTCGTTGCCACGTCCAGTTTGATGAATAATGTCTAAAGCATCTTTCGGTAGGTTTTGCACAACCTCTGGTAATAATTCATTTAGCACTTTAGCGCCTAAACTTCCTCCTACGATTAATACTCGCAGTGGCTCATGCAGTTCAGATATTATTTTTGCAGGAAGCGCTAAAACACTGTCACGGACAGGATTACCGACTAGCAATGCTTTTTTTGTCTTAAAAGCTCCAGCAAACCCCATTAATATTTGTTTGGAAAATAGCGCTAAAATACGATTGGTTAATCCAGCTGCTGCGTTTTGTTCATGCACGAGTACAGGAATTCCTAACGTCCATGCGGCTATTCCACCGGGCCCACTGGCAAATCCCCCCATTCCTAATACTAAGTCTACATTACGTTTTTTTAACACGCGCCGAGCTTGCATTATCGATTTAATGATTCGTATGGGCGCCATTAATAAACGTTTTAAGCCATTACCTCGCACCCCTGCGATATCAATAAAGTCGATATCGTAGCCATGCTCTGGCACTAACTGTGCTTCCATACGATCTGCTGTACCTAACCAACTTACCTGCCACCCACGCTTTTTTAAATTATCAGCAACAGCAAGCCCGGGAAAAACATGACCTCCAGTTCCACCCGCCATGACTAATAATGTTTTATTCATCGCCATCATTTAACTTCTCAATTTTTTTCTTTTTCTTCGTAGATTTTTTTAATCGAATTGGAGACGCGGCAATACGAGTTTCAAAATCGATACGTAGTAACAATGCTACGGCAATAGCAATAGATATAAGACTTGAGCCACCATAACTGACCAATGGAAGAGTTAGACCTTTTGTTGGTGCAATGCCCGATGCGGCGCCGACATTAACCGCTGTTTGGAAGAAAAACCAAATTGCAATACCAATTGCAACATAACCTGAAAACAATAATGGCGTCTTTAACGCTAATGCTTTTTTACCTATTGAAAAGGCCCGATAGACAAGCATAAATTCCAGTATAATCACTAAACTTACCCCGATAAACCCAAGCTCCTCGGCAAGAATAGCCATAATAAAGTCAGTATGCGCTTCCGGTAAATACTCTAATTTTTGCACCGAGTTGCCTAACCCTTGGCCTAGCCAACCACCCCGGCCAAAAGCCATTAAGGATTGGGTCAACTGGTAACTTCTGCCAAAGGGATCTGCCCATGGGTCTAAAAATCCAACTACACGTGCCATTCGATAAGGAGACATGACAACTAAAGCAACGATCACCGCAAGCAGAGAAACAATAATGGCGATAAAGTTGACCAATTTAGCGTCTGCGATAAACAACATGCCCATCATGACGACAACAATTACTACAGTTGAACCTAAATCTGGTTGCAGTAATAATAAGAATGAAAATAACGACAAAATGATAAGCGGTTTAATGAAACCTTTTATCGTATCCACCACTTCCTCTTGACGACGAACTAAATAACTCGCCAAAAAAAGCACGATTGCTAATTTTGCAAATTCAGAAGGTTGTATATTAACCGGGCCTAAACGTAACCAACGCATAGAGCCATTGACCTCAGTACCAATCACTAAAACAGCTAATAAAGCCATTAATGAGAGAATCAATATCAGCATTTGCCGCTTATACCAAAATGAAAAAGGCACGTTTACAATGCACGCCATTAAAACCAAACAGATGCCAACATACAAAACTTGTCGTTTTAAAAAACGAAAAGGATCATCAGATAGAGCAATGCCCTCTGGGATAGAGGCTGAAGCGACAATAACCATACCCACACACATCAATACCAATACAATCACCAATAAAGGTTTATCGTAAGGTGCATTAACATCGTCAAAGGTGAAGAGAGAGCGCAGCCAAGTCATTATTTATCACTCAGTGCTAAGACAAGCTTTTTAAAGTGATCACCTCGAGCCATAAAATTAGGGTACATATCAAGGCTTGCACAAGCAGGGCTTAATATCACTAAGTCCCCTTTTTTCGCCTCTTGACTAAGTAGATTGACAGCAACGACTAGATCCTCAACCATTTGTGCTTGCGGAACTACTTTATTAATTTTAATAGCATCAGCACCAAAACAATAAGTTTTGCCTTTAACATCACTTAAAAAGGGCGTTAATTCATTAAAGTCTGCCCCTTTTCCTTCACCACCTAAGATCAGATGCACATCACCAATAATGGTTTGTGATAAACCATGCAGTGCGGCTTGTGTAGCACCAATATTGGTGGCTTTAGAATCGTTTATCCAACGCACACCTCGCCAGTCGGCGACAAATTCACAACGATGCTCGAGCCCCACATAGGTTTTTAATGTTGCAAGCATAGGTTTTATGTTCAGACCAACGGCTTCCCCTAATGCAAGACAAGCGAGTGCATTTAACCAGTTATGCTTTCCACTTATTTTTAACTCATCAACAGAAAGTAGTAAGCACTCACCTTTAGCAAGCCAACTGCAATTCTGAGCATCAACATTGATATGATAAGTGGCATCTGAAAAACCAAAACTAACACTTTGTTTATCTTTATCACGTACAAAAGTAAGCGCATCTTCACTATTAAACAGAGTACTTTTGGCTTGTTGATAAATATTGTGTTTAGTATCTATATAATGCTGGTAGGAATCATAGCGATCTAAGTGATCTTCACTCAGGTTTAAAATGGTTGCGATATTTGCATCTAAAGAGTGTGTTGTCTCTAATTGAAAACTAGATAATTCTAAGATATATAAATCAACATCTGGCGAAAGAAGCTCCAACGCTGGAATACCAATATTCCCCCCTACAGCAACTTTAACGCCCGCTTGTTTAGCCATTTCACCTAATAAGCTTGTTACTGTACTTTTACCGTTCGAACCTGTGATGGTAACGCACTTAGCATGTTGATACGGGGCTTTTTTTAGGGCTCGAGCAAAGAGTTCAATATCGCCGATTATTTCACTACCAGCTTGAATTGCACTTTGTAAAGCAGGTGTTGACAGTGCAATGCCAGGGCTAGAAATAATTAATGGGAAAGAGGCCAGCGTGTTTCCACAAAGTTCACCTTTAATGAGGCTTACCTGCGCGGGTAATTTATCTTCTCCAGGGGGAGTTTGTCTCGTATCAAAGACGGTGATCTGGTAGCCGAACTTGAGTAGATAATTAACCGAGGCTAAGCCAGTAATTCCCAGCCCTAAAACGGCAACACGTTGCTTAACCATAATTAACGTACTTTTAAGGTAACAAGACCAATTAACACCATCACAATCGTAATGATCCAAAAACGCACTATCACTCTTGGCTCAGGCCAGCCTTTCTTTTCATAGTGGTGATGTATAGGTGCCATGCGAAATATACGTTGTTTACGCATTTTGTATGAACCAACTTGTAAAATCACCGACAGTGTTTCAATTACGAAAATCCCCCCCATGATGAATAACAGTACCTCTTGGCGCACTAAGATAGCAATAATACCTAGCAAAGCTCCCAATGCAAGCGAGCCAACATCACCCATAAATACTTGAGCAGGGTAAGTATTAAACCAAAGGAAGCCAAGACCAGCCCCAACAATAGTGCCACATATCACCACTAGTTCACTGGCATGGGGAATATAAGGTATATATAAATACTGAGCATAATTAATGTTACTCGTTAAGTAAGCAATCAATGCAAATGCAGCAGCTACCATCACCGTTGGCATGATAGCGAGCCCATCAAGGCCGTCAGTTAAATTTACCGCATTACTGCTTCCTACGACCGTAAAGTAGACCAAAGGAATGAATAACCAGCCTAAGTAAGGCATATACTCTTTAAAGAAAGGAACCACAAAAGTGAGCTCTGCAGGTGAAGAAGCGGTCAACATTAATACAATGGCAAGCGCCAAAGCAGTCACTGATTGCCAGAAATATTTCCAACGCGCAATTAACCCATCCGGGTGCTTTCGAACAACTTTCAAATAGTCATCCATAAAACCAATAGTACCAAAAGCGACAGTGGTAAATAATACAACCCAAACGTAATGATTATCTAGCCTTGCCCACAGTAAGGTCGAAATAGTAATAGCGGCTAGGATCATTAATCCCCCCATTGTGGGTGTCCCCGCTTTACTAAAATGTGATTCAGGACCATCATCACGCACCACTTGACCAATTTGCATTTTCTGCAAGAACCGAATCAATTTAGGTCCGATCCATAGTGAGAAAGCAAGTGCAGTTAATACTGCTAGCACCATACGCACTGATAAATATGTTAATACATTAAGAAATGTAAAGTGGCTTGAAAAAAGCTCTGCTAACCAGACTATCATGGCGTTATCCTATTTTCTGTTGCTTTATATAAGCAACAATTTCTTCCATTTTAGTGCTGCGTGAGCCTTTCACTAAAATAGTTAGTTTTTCATTGCGTTTGTTTTGTAAATAAGTGTGTAGATGTGCTTTAAGCACCTTTTTATCATCAAAATGCAAGCAGGTATGACTGCTTAATGACTTAAAAGTTTCATGGGTAAATGCTGTTGACTGACCAACGGTTAACAATACAGTAATTTGCTGCTCAGCAGCATACTGCCCAACAATGCGATGCTCTTGTTCATTATATTGGCCCAACTCTCCCATATCAGAAAAGATAAGAACCGTTTCACCACTATTTTGAGCAAGTAAATCAATCGCAGCTTTTAATGATGCCGAATTAGCATTGTAACTGTCATCAATAAGCATTAGGTTGTCATTAATTGACAGGCTATTTACGCGTCCAGCAACAAGTTCTAAGGAAGCTAAGCCCTTACTTATAACGTTTAAATCACAGCCTAAAGCAATTGCCATACTTGCCGCAGCCAGTGCATTACTGACGTTATGTTGCCCTGCAATATTCAAACAGATTGATATCTGTTGTTGTTCATAATTTAGTGTAAAACGGGCACGACCTAATGGATCAAACTCAAGTTCTGTAGCAAACACAGAGGCACTATTGTCAGTTTGTGAAAAAGTTAATATTGATGTTTGTTGCTTTTTTAATTGATTAATATAGGTCTGAGAAAATTTTGCATCAAGGTTGACAACACCTGTCGCACTCGCCTCTAAACTTGACCAAATTTCACCCTTTGCCTGTGCAACCCCTTCAATACTTCCAAAGCCTTCAAGGTGGGCAGGCATAACATTATTTATCAGTGCTACATCAGGCTTAGCAAGTGCAGAGGTGTAAGCGATTTCCCCTTGATGATTCGCACCAAGCTCTACCACTGCAAAACGAGTTTGTTCAGTGAGACGAAGCAGTGTCAAAGGTAATCCAATATCGTTATTAAAATTACCAGCGGTTGATAGTACAGCTCCGTCCACAGGACAATGAACGCTTAAAATAGCGCTCAACATCTCTTTAGTTGTGGTTTTACCATTACTTCCGGTAATAGCAGCACACTTTAAGTTTTTAATTTTGGCTTTTACATATGCACCTAATTGGCCTAATGCAGTGCGCGTATTATTGACTACAACATAGGGTAATTCGATATTACCTTCTTGCTCGACAATAAATGCAGTCGCTCCTAGCTTTTGTGCTTCAAGCAAAAATTGGTGAGCATCAAAGTTTTCACCTTTTAATGCAATAAATAGACAGCCTTCAGCTATATGCCTTGTATCAGTACAAACGGTTGTAATGTGATCTGGAAAATTATTATTGGAAGTATCAACATTGCGTAATTCGCCACCTGTTGCCAATGCTATCTCTTCTAAGGAGAGGGAAATCATAAATCTGTCTTCTTTTTATGTAATAACTGTAACGAGGCTAATAATACTCGGTCACTATAATCAATGCGCTTATCACCGATTATTTGATAATCTTCATGTCCCTTGCCTGCGACTAAAATCAGATCATCTTCTTGGCTAGTAGCCAATAGTTGCTCGATCGCTTGTTTACGATCATGAATACACTCGACCCTATCAGGTTGTGTGAAACCGACCAAGATATCGCTCATGATCTGTTCAGCAGATTCGGTGCGCGGGTTATCATCGACTAAAACGACTTTATCTGCAAAGGCTTCAGCTACTTTTGCCATTTCGGTGCGTTTTCCTTTATCTCTATCGCCACCACAACCAAATACACAAATCAAACGTCCTCTATGGCTATGTTTTTTTAGTGCTAATAACGCTTTTTCAAGCGCATCAGGCGTATGCGCATAATCAACCACAAAAGTACTATTTTGGGGTTCAAAATGATACTGTTCCATTCGCCCTGCAACGGTACTAAGCAAAGGCATAACCTGCTGAACAGCATGGATAGTAAACTCATCAGCAAGCAACTGAGTGATCACAGCAGCTAAATTTGAAACATTAAAGTCACCATAAAAGGGGGCAACTATCTCTCCATTCCCCCATGAAGACTCAAAACAAAAGGCTAATCCCTGGGCTAAATAACGGACTCTGTGAGTCATTAAGTATCGATGTGAAAGTAAACGTTTATTATGTGTACTGAAGGTGATGGCATCAGGGTATTCGTCTACCCATGTTGCACCCGTTTTATCGTCTAGATTAATAATTCGATGTTTAAGGGGAAAGTCTTCAAACAGCTTTTTCTTCGCATCACCATAAGCTTGCATCGTGCCATGGTAATCGAGGTGGTCACGCGTTAAATTGGTAAAAATGGCACTATGGAATGGTACTGCACTGACTCTTTCTTGAACTAATCCGTGAGAGGAAACTTCCATCATTGTATATTTTGTTCCCTGCCACTGATAATCATTAAGGCATGCAAATACAGAAAGAGGATCTAGCGTGGTATTCAAACTGCTAACTAACTCGCCAAATAAGCCATTACCAATGGTGCCCATCTGAGCACTCTTTTGATTGAGTAACGTTAGGCAATTAGCTAATAAAGTCGCAATCGTTGTTTTACCATTTGTGCCTGTCACGCCGATTACTTTATGACAATCTGCGTCAGGAAAATAGAACTGATAAGCGAGTTTACTTAGTACCTTAGTGAGGTCATAAAAATGAATAATAGGGGTTTCATTGTTGCTTTCAATCATGCCATGTTGCTGTTTATCTTTCGTTTCAGCGAGTACAACGCACGCGCCACCTTGAATCGCATTTTCAATAAACAGGCGTCCATCAACAGTTCCCCCCTGCAAGGCAACAAAGAGATAGTTGTTTTTTACTTTTCGGCTATCCAAAGTCATGCCAGCAACTGGCATTGAAATAGTATTAGGTAGCGATAACCAAGGGGATAATAATAAGTTTAAGGGATGTGCTATTTTATTGGGCATCTTTTAATTGATCCAACAGAGTATAACGAGTGTGTTCATCATCAGGGCGAATGTGGCTTAGTAAAAGTGCACTTTGCATAACCGATGAAAAAACCGGCGCGGCAACATCACCTGCATAATACCTATCTCCCTGTGGCTCATTAATCATCACCACAATTGAAAAGCGTGGGTTACTGGCTGGGGCAAGCCCTGCAAAAATGGACACATAATCATCACCATAACCACCCGCTTCTGCTTTACGAGAAGTACCTGTTTTACCCGCAATACGGTAACCTTCAATGCTTGCTTTTCTTGCTGTTCCACCTTTTTCATTCACGCCTTCCATCATATGCACGACTTCTAAGGCGATATTACGTGGAATGACCTGTTCTCCTTCACCTGGATTATCGGTTTTTAAAATGGTTAATGGGTATTGTTTACCACCACTGCCTAAAATAGCGTAGGCTTTCGCGATTTGAAGCGTAGTCGCTGTGATACCATAGCCAAAAGACATTGTCGCTAATTCAAAATCAGACCAGCGATGACGAATCGGTAAACGCCCAACACTTTCACCAATCAGGCCAACACCGGTATCATTACCTAATCCAAAATCAGCAAAGGTCTGCTGTAACTGCCCAGGTTTTAAGCGTAATGCAAGCTTACTTACGCCTATATTACTAGATTTTTTAAGTATCATTGCTAAATCGATTTCGCCCAAATTTTTGCCATCTCGTACACGACGTCCACCAATATTCATCCAACCAGGTGAAGTATTGATAACTTCATCAACGTCGGTTTTTTTGTAAGCAAGCGCACTCGCCACCACCAAAGGTTTTACGGTAGAGCCTGGCTCAAAAGTGTCAGTAATTGCACGATTTCGTAATTTATAAGGTTGATACTGACTTCGATCATTTGGATTAAAGGATGGATAGTTAGCCATTGCATAGATTTCACCGGTGTGTACATCAAGAACAACTAATGAGCCTGAGGTTGCTTGATGGATTTTCACCGCCCTTTTTAACTCGCTATAAGCAACCGCTTGAATTCGTTGGTCAATACTAAGCGCTAAGTTACCAGCTGCTTTTTTCTCAGCAACGACTTCGATTTGATCGATTACATTACCTAACCTGTCTTTACGTACTCGCTTTTTACCATTTTGTCCCTGTAAAAAATTATTGTAGGTTTTTTCTATCCCTTCAATACCCTGAGCATCTAGGTCAGTTAAACCGATAATATTAGCGTTTATCTCTCCCGTTGGGTAATAACGATGCGACTCTAATTGATTAGCGATGCCGGCTAGTCTTAGTTGTTTAATGTAATCAACGACAGGTGGATTAACTTGGCGTTTTAAATAAGCAAATCGTGCGTTAGGGCGCTCAATTATTTTAACCAAGTCTTCAAGTTTTATATCAAGCACCTCTGCTAATGCAGGCCATTTTTTAGATTCGAAAAACTTCTTTTTAGTATATTTTAATTTTCCAGTACGCTTGTTTTCAATGGCGCTTGCTTGCCATTGTTCATCATTAAAGGCATAGGCCTCTTTGACTGTTTTTGGATCGATCCAAATTGCATAAGCAGGCACACTAATAGCAAGCTCTTCACCATTACGATCAGAAATATTGCCACGATGAGTGACTGATTTAGTGACACGTAAGCTACGCTTGTCCGCTTCTTCTGTTAAATATTCAGGCTCAATTACTTGAATATAGGCAAGGCGTGATATCAATAATACAGCAATGCTAGCGACAACAATTGATACAAACATAAAGCGCCACGAGGAAAAAGCATGATATACCTTCCTAGCTTGAGCTTGTTGCACTTTTCTTTTTTTACTGACAGTCCGTTTCATTGTTATGGTATTTCCACTAATACGCTATTATTTGTAGTTGGCTGAGCCATAGAGAGTTTTTTCTTAGCAAAGTACCTGATGCGACTATGCTCATCTAAGGTATGCTCTTCAATGAGTAAGTTTTGCCATTCAATGGTTAAATTATCTTTCTGTTGTGCAAGCATATCTTTTTCTGTCACTAATTTACGCGTTTCATGGGTGATATAAATATTGTAAAAAGCACTCACTAAAAGTGCGATTGCCAAAACAACAACCACAAAATATCGTCGTAAATCGCTGAGTATCAGCAATAATAAATTATCGCGAGATACACTCAATTATGCATTCTCTGGGTGCGCTATTTTTTTAGCAACGCGTAATACTGAGCTTCTCGCTCTTGGGTTGTCATCTATTTCACGCGAGGTCGGTTTTAGCGCCTTACCTACTGCTTTTAATGTTTTTCCAGACTGCATCTGCTCATCTGTGAGAGGCAGTCCAGCAGGATATTCACGTCCTTTCTCCTGCTTACGAATAAAGCGTTTTACGATACGATCTTCAAGTGAATGAAAACTGATCACTGAAAGCTGACCGCCGATCGCGAGTACATCGAGCGCGCCATCTAACACTTTATGGATCTCTTCTAACTCACTATTTACATAAATGCGAATAGCCTGAAAGCTGCGCGTTGCCGGATGTTTTTTCTTTTCACGTTTAGGACAAAGGCGCTCGATCAATTTAGCGAGATCTAACGTACGTAAAAAAGGTGTTTCGTCGCGATCGGCAACGATTGCACGGGCTATTCGGTAAGCAAACTTCTCTTCACCAAAGGTTTTTAAAACCCAACCAATATCGTCAACATCCGCCTTGGCTAACCAATCTGCGGCACTGATCCCTGAGGTTGGATCCATTCGCATATCTAACGGCCCGTCACGCATAAAACTAAAACCACGCTCGGCATCATCTAATTGTGGCGAGGAGACACCAAGGTCAAGTAACACACCGTCTATTTTTCCAGCCAAGCCTAACTCTTTTACATACTCAGCTAATCCAGAGAATGGGCCATGAATAATACTAAAACGCGGGTCAGCTTGCATTAATGCATCGCCAACAGCGATAGCACGCGGATCGCGATCGATCGCAATTAATCGCCCATTTTCACCTAAACGATCCAGAATATAGCGGGAATGTCCGCCACGACCAAAGGTACCATCTACATAAATGCCGTCTTTTTTAAGGGCTAATCCATTAACCGCTTCATCTAATAAAACCGTGATGTGCTCTGCCATTACAGTGAGAATCCTTTTAAACTTTCAGTTAATAGCTCACCAGCGGGCAAACCTTCGAGTAGATCAGCTTCAACTTGCTGCTGCCACATATCTTCGTCCCACAATTCAAACTTATTGAACTGACCAACTAGCATCACTTTCTTTTCTAATTTTGCATGCTTTCGTAAAGTAGGCGCAATCAATAACCTGCCTCCTTTATCGAGTTCTGTTTCTGTTGCATAGCCCAAGACTAAACGTTGCACCCGCCTTTCAATCGGATTGGTGCTCGATAATGCACTTAATTTTTTTTCAATGACCAGCCATTCATTCAATGGATAAATCAATAAGCAAGGCGATTGTAAGTCGATCGTACAGACAAATTGACCATGGCAAGATTCCAATAGGCTATCGCGATATCGAGTTGGCATCGCGATCCTTCCTTTGGTGTCCATATTGATGGCATTTGCACTTCGTAACATGACGATCAAGTCCTAACTTGAGAAAATATGGCTCTTTTAGGGTCGTAAATTTCTTATTTAGGGTAAAAGATCCACTTTTCGACACTTTTTACCACAATAGATGAGGAAGTGTAATAAAGTGCACCGTTTTTGCAAGCAAAGGATCTTTTTTTTTTATGATTTTTATCACACAAACATGATCTATATGTTCAAAATTGATGAACATTACGCTAGCGCTGTAAATGTGCTCTAAATGGTGAAATTATTATCAAAAATGCTAGGTGAATGTCATGAACGTGATATAGTTCTCGATTAGCTGTTTTATTTAAAAAGGACACTCCTTTGTTAGACCAAGAATTAAAAGCATTTGTAATTACACAAATCGAAGATATGAAAGCCAAAGAGATCACTATCATTGATGTATCAGATAGCTCTGATGTAACTGATACTATGATTATCTGTACTGGTAACTCGAAACGCCATGTACGTTCAATTGCTGAACAAACTGCATTAGAAGCTAAGCGCGCTGGGGAAGCGCCCATTGGTGTCGAAGGCTTAGAGGGCAGTGAATGGGTACTGGTTGATTTAGGTAATGTTGTATTGCATGTTATGCAAGATGAAACACGTCAATTTTACGATCTAGAGAAACTTTGGGGACAGTCTGCTTAATGAAAATTCAGTTGATCGCAGTGGGCACTAAAATGCCCGACTGGGTTGAAAAAGGATATCAAGAATATGCAAGACGCTTTCCCAAAGAGATGCAACTTGAGTTGCTTGAAATAAATGCCGGAAAACGTGGTAAGAATGCAGATATAGCGCGCATTTTAAAAAAAGAGGGTGAACTGACATTAGCAGCCATCCCAAAAGGTAATAAGATTGTCACCCTTGAGGTGACAGGCAAGCCTTGGACAACAGAGCAATTAGCTGGCGAAATGAAAAAGTGGCAATTAGATGCTCGAAATATTAGCTTGTTAATTGGAGGGCCAGAAGGGCTTGCTCCAGAGTGTATTGCAAAGTCAGAACAACGTTGGTCACTTTCAGCACTTACCTTACCGCATCCCTTAGTGCGTATTATTGTTGCTGAAGGTCTTTATCGCGCCTATACATTAACGATAAACCATCCCTACCACCGCGAGTAATTTGTGCCAAGAAAACCCATCAATATACGTAATCATTCTGCTGAATCAGCACTTTTTATGCGCCGTACTTTGGTGGTTTTTATTGCAATTATTATTGCCATCGCAGCCCTAATCTCAAACCTTTATTATCTGCAAATCAACTCTTTCGAAAGCTTTCAAACACGATCTAACGATAACCGTATTAATGTGCAAACAGTGCCACCAAATCGAGGCTTAATTTATGATCGTAACGGTATTATTCTCGCAGAAAATAGGCCTGTATATAGCTTGCAGGTTGTTGTAAAAAAAACAAAAAACCTTAAGCAAAAGATTGAAAAACTTAGAGAAATGCTCGATTTAACTGATCAAGAAGTTGAAAAATTTTATAACCGTAATCGCTATGCCCGCGCTCGATCTTACAAGCCAATACTATTACGGGATCAATTAAGTAGCGAAGAGGTTGCTTTATTTACCGTTAATCAACACCAATTTAAAGGTTTTTCAATTCAAGCCAACCTAAAACGTTATTATCCCTTCGGTGATGCTTTTACACATGTTTTAGGGTATATCGCCAAGATAAACAGTAAAGATCTTATTCGAATTGATGAACAAGGTGCAACCGCCCGATACCGAGGCACAAACTATATTGGTAAGCTAGGTATTGAAAAATATTATGAAGAGATTTTGCATGGCCACCCCGGTCAAAGACAAGTTGAAGTAGACAGCTGGGGTAAGGTGATTCGCGTTTTAAATTTTACACCGCCAGTTCCCGGTAAAGACATTAAACTTAACATCGATATTAATCTACAGCTTAAAGCACAAAAACTGCTTGGCGACACACGTGGCTCTGTCGTTGTAATGGATACGAGAACCGGTGGTATTTTAAGCTTAGTATCCAATCCCAGTTATGATCCTAATCTGTTTGTGCAAGGGATCAGCAGTAAAAAATATAATGAATTATTAAATTCCAAAGATCGTCCTTTGATCAATCGTGCGACTCAAGGTCGCTATCCACCCGCTTCAACGATCAAGCCACAAATGGCGTTACTCGCCTTAGATACAGGTGTTGTTACAGAACATACTAAAATTAAAGATCCTGGTTGGTGGATTGTTCCTGGTAGTAAACGCCGTTTTCGTGACTGGAAACGCTGGGGACATGGCGAAGTTGATGTGATTCACGCAATTGAGCAAAGTTGTGACACTTATTTTTATGATGCTTCTTATAAAATAGGCATTGATCGAATCAACCCCTTTATGGAACAGTTTGGTTTTGGTCAATATAGTGGTCTAGATCTTGCCGAAGAAACGAAAGCAATCATGCCCTCAAGAGAATGGAAACGGCAGCGCTATAAAGCACCTTGGTACGATGGTGACACGATTTCTGTTGGAATAGGTCAAGGCTATTGGACAGTCACGCCTATTCAGCTAACCCAAGCTACGGCGATTCTGGCTAGAAAAGGAACAATCATTGCACCTCACATTCTTCATTCTATTGTATCTGATGGTGGTGAATTTACCCCGCCTGTTAATATGTCGCCCTCTATCGTTTTAAAGGATGAACACTACTGGGACATTGCATTAAAAGCGATGTATGGGGTAACCAGTAAAATTACAGGGACAGCGCATCGAGCATTTGCTGATACCTCATATACAGTGGCAGGTAAATCAGGAACAGCGCAGGTTATCAATATTAAAGAAGATGAGGAATATGACGCGGCTAGCATTGCTGAACGCCATAGAGATAATGCAATGTTTGTTGCCTACGCTCCTTATGAGTCTCCAGAGATTGTCGCCACCGTCATTTTAGAAAATGCAGGTGGGGGAAGCTCAAATGGGGCCCCCGTATTACGTGAACTTTTTGACGAATACTTCGATAACATAAAAGACCAAGACATACTGGATAATTAATATGGTTAGTACCAAAGCGCAGAAGAGTATTTTTTATCGACTTCATATTGATCCATGGTTAATGCTTGGTATTTTCAGCTTAATGGGCTTAAGCCTCATCACTCTTTATTCTGTTTCGCCCGACTGGATCATGCCACAAATAATTCGGCTTAGCATTGCGATGGTAGCGATGCTAGTAATGGCACAAATTCCTCCTGAAGTTTATCAACGCTGGACACCCGCAATTTTTATCATTTGTGTATTAATGCTAATCGCAGTTTTAGTTATTGGCCATACAGGTAAAGGAGCACAACGTTGGTTAGACCTTGGCTTTACGAAGTTTCAACCCTCAGAAATAATGAAACTGATCATGCCCTTTGCTGTCGCTTATTATATCAGCCAATATACGCTTCCTGCACGCTTATCAAATGCCCTTATTGCGCTGTTAATTGTGATAATTCCAACACTATTAATTGCCAAGCAACCCGATCTCGGTACTTCTATCTTGGTTGCTTCTTCAGGTATTTTTGTCCTCTTTCTTTCCGGAATATCTTGGTTATACATTAGTATTGCTATTGGAGGTGTACTCGCTTTTATTCCAGTGCTGTGGTTCTATTTAATGCATGATTACCAACGAGGGCGAGTAATGACACTATTTAATCCGGAAGCAGATCCACTTGGTGCTGGGTATCATATTATACAATCTAAAATAGCCATTGGCTCTGGTGGACTCTGGGGAAAAGGTTGGCAACAAGGTACACAATCACAGCTGGAGTTTTTGCCAGAGCGACATACTGACTTTATATTTTCGGTGTATTCTGAAGAGTTTGGTTTTATTGGTATCTTGCTATTGCTGACGATTTACCTGTTCATTATTGGTCGAGGATTATGGATAGCTAATCAAGCTCAAGATGCCTTTACCAAGTTAGTTGCTGGCAGTATTATCCTTACTTTTTTTGTCTATGTATTTGTAAATATTGGCATGGTCAGTGGATTATTACCGGTTGTTGGCGTGCCTTTAGCGTTAATTAGTTACGGTGGTACTTCCATCGTTACACTACTCGCTGGTTTTGGCGTGTTAATGTCATTCAATACCCATAAGCGTTTTAACGCTAAATAAACAATTCGGTCATTCAGCTATGCCCCTAAAAACACAAACATTATTATACTTAACTTTAATTAGCGTACTTGCAGGCTGTAGCTCCAGTCGCTATCAATATAATAATGATCATCACCCTGATGATGTTCCACCACTGACACACATTGAAGATGCGGTTCCACGATATGAGCCCTACTCTCGTGGTGGAAACAGCAACTACCGAGTACGCGGTATCGACTACCCAGTGTTTAACGACATCACCTCTTTTAGTGAGACTGGGTATGCTTCGTGGTATGGAAATAAGTTTCATGGTCACCTTACTTCTAATGGCGAGCGCTATGACATGTATGCAATGAGTGCTGCACACAAAAACTTACCTTTACCGAGCTATGTCAGAGTGACTAACCTTGAAAATGAGAAAAGTGTGATTGTGCGTGTTAACGATCGAGGTCCTTTTCATGAAGGTCGGATCATTGATCTATCCTATGTCGCAGCCCATAAGCTCGACATCATTAAATCTGGTACTGCAAAGGTGGAAATTGAGCTTATTCATATTCCCGTAGATCAAAATGAACATAAGAATGACTACTTGAATGGATTCTATTATGTTCAATATTTAGTAACTTCACAGCAAGACAAGGCAAATAAATTAGGCAAGCAACTAAGTGAAAAATACGCAGTAGGTCAATCGGCTTTACAAGATAAAAGTAATTATAGATTACGCTTGGGGCCCTTAAACAGTGAGAAAAAAGCACGAAAACTGCTTGAACAGCTACAAAAAGAATACCCTGGTGCTTTCATCGTCCATCAGAAAAAACGCTAATTCATCGTTAGCTTATTATTGAATTAAGTATATGATCTAAATTTTGCACAGGAAAAGCAACTTAACCCAAGGCTAAATTTGACGTAAATGGTTGTAGCCTTTACGAAAATATTAACGAAGAGATAAGTTACTTTAACCAGTAAATCAGCTAGTTATTTTTGGAGATAACTATTTGAGTCCAAAGACTATAACGCTTCCACTAATCAGCGTTGATGTTACCTAGCTTAAACTGTCGCAACGACTAATTTTTCTAATTTACGTTGTTTAGCAATGAGACTATAACCAAACAACACCAATATGCCTTGAAACACCATTACAGCGGTCATTGCTAACACACCATAATCACTAAATAGTGACACTACCCCACTCGCTAATACACATAGCATCATCTGCAAAAAATTCAATAAGCCCGATGCAGACGCACTACTGTTTTTAAATGCTAATAATGCATTATTAGCAACAATAGGATAGATCCCTCCATTAGCGGCGGCCATAAAACACATCGGTATTAATAGCGGAATAATGCTTGTCTGTGTCGCCAAACTCGCAACAGAAAACATTGCAACAACACTCAAGATAAACAGTTTTAATAGCCACGGTAATAGTTGCTCACTGCTATAACGATTAAGTAAGTAACGGCAACTGTAACCGCCGATGATAAAAGCGATAGTTTGTGGTAGATAACTTAAACCAATATCAGTACCAGAATACCCCATTGCGCTCATTGCAAAAGGTGAGCCAGTAAGCCAAGCAAAAAAAGCGGCCGAACAAGCTGCATAGATAATCATATTGCCACTGAATTTCTTAGATTTTAAAATTGTTACATACTGCTTTAATATCGACGTTTTGATATTTTTCTCACGTACTGTAGCTAATGGATCTTTTTCACATTTAAAGTCAATGAAGCTACTACGAAAAGCCCAAGCTATACCGATCAACAATAAACAGTAGAAAATACTCTGCCAACCAAACTGCGCTTCTAATAACGCACCAAGTAAGGGCGCAAGTGCAGGAGAAAGCGCTACTAATGGCATAACTGTTGCAAAAATACGTTGGGAGGTTTTATCATCATATTTTTCGATAACAAAAGCTTGCCAAATAATCGTCGCGCCAGCTGCACCTATCGATTGGATAAATCGACCAGCAAGTAATAGCTCGACATTACTCGATAATGCACAGATTATGGTACCGACACTAAAAATAACCAAGCTTGATATCAATACACGCTTTTTGCCAAAACGCTCACTCAATGGGCCATAAACTACCTGTCCAATTGCCATTCCAAGAAGGAAAATACTCAAAGACCAACCGATCATTTGACTACTGGTGGCTAAGTCTTGACGCAATATATCAAAAGCAGGTAAGTACATATCGGTTGCTAGAAAACCTAACATGCTCAAACCAGATAGCCAAACATACGGAACTTTAGTGTGTTGTGTATTCATTTTTTGCTCACATAGAAAATTTTAAAGCAGTATAAACTTGCACAAAAGAGGATTAAAACGGTATATTTTAACCATTGCTATCAAAAAAGTTGATGTGTATGTTTTCTCACCATGATTTAAGCGTTATCGAAACGGTTGCTCGCCGAGGAAGTTTTTCAAGTGCGGCCGACGAACTGCATAAAGTGCCCAGTGCAATTAGTTATAATGTGAAATTAATTGAAGATAAACTGGGGGTATTACTCTTTGAGCGTTTGCACCGTAAGGTGAAACTAACCGCTGCTGGTGAATATTTTGTACAACAGGCAAGAGTATTATTAAAGCAAATGGACGAGGTCAAAACACAAACTCAGCGCGTTGCAAATGGTTGGCAAAGTAGCGTCTCAATTGCTCTCGATAATGTCGTTAGAGAAGCATCAGTGAATCAATTAGTTGAAGATTTTTATCAACAATTTCCGGATATTGAGCTGCTGTTGACCATGGAAGTATTTAATGGGGTTTGGGATGCTTTAGTAGACGCTCGCGCTGATATTGCTATTGGCGCGACTTCTGCAATCCCTATCACAGGAGGTGTAGCTTATCGTAGCATGGGAGAGTTATCATGGGACTTTGTCGTCAGTACAAACCACCCCCTTGCACACTACACTAGTGCTTTATCGGATGAACAACTGGTTGAATTTCCCAGTATCTGTTTGGAAGATAGTGCACGTACATTACCCAAACGTACCACATGGCTACTTAATAATCAGCGGAGAATTGTAGTACCGAACTGGCACAGCGCTGAACAAATATTTATTGCAGGCCTTGGTATTGGTGTAATGCCAACGCACCGCGCTACACCTTTAGTAGAAAAAGGGCTATTAGTAAAAAAAGAGTTGCAAAACCCACATCAAAACAGTCCTTGTTGCCTTGCATGGCGTGAAGGCTCTTTAGCGCCTGCAATTAAGTGGTTATTGAGCTATTTAGGTGATAGTGAAAAATTACACCAACAGTGGTTGGCATAATTTTTTAGTTAAGATCAAATATCAAGCTTGAATATTAAGCACCTGCAATTTTCATTTGATTAATTAAAATAGATCCTGTTTTTAGACTACTGCGCGGGTCAATATCTGAACCAACCGCTTCAATACCCATAAACATCTCTTTTAAATTACCTGCAATGGTAACTTCGTGCACTGGGTAAGCGATGACACCATTTTCGATCCAAAAGCCAGCTGCACCTCTTGAATAATCTCCAGTTACCATGTTAACTCCTTGGCCCATTAACTCCGTAACAAAAAAGCCTGTCCCCATCTCTTTAAATAATCCAGCTAAGTCCAAACCATTCGATTTCACAAACCAATTATGAATGCCCCCTGTATGCCCCGTACTTTGCATTTTTAATTTACGTGCAGCATAACCGGTTAACAGATAAGTTTGTAATACCCCTTGTTCAACAATACTTCTATCGATGGTTCTTCCCCCTTCTTGATCATAAGGTGAGCTAGCAACCCCTTTGATCACATGTGGTTTTTCTAATATTTGCATCCACTCAGGAAAAATTTGTGTCTGTAAACTGTCGAGCAAAAATGTCGATTTTTTATATAAACTGGTACCACTAATTGCACTTACTAAATGACCGAATAAGCCAGTTGCAACTTCTGGGGCAAACAGCACTGGTGCTTGTTGCGTTGCAATCTTTGTTGCGCCAAGACGTGAAACTGTCCGCTTTACCGCTTCATCGGCAACCCATTTCGCGCTAAATAAATCCTGCATATCACGAGCGCTGGTATAGCTATAATCGCGTTGCATCTCGTCACCCTGTTGCGCAATCAATACACAGCTTAAACTGTGTCGGCTACTTGCATAGCTATGCAGAAAACCATTGCTATTACCGTAAACACGTAAGCTTGAATGACTATTAACCGCCGCCCCATCGGAGTTGACAATTCGTTTATCACTATTCAAAGCAATCTCTTCACACTGTTTCGCTAAATCAAGCAGTTGATCTGTATCGCCATTGCTTGGATGATATAAGTCTAAATCCTGTGGTTCAGTCTCTAATAAATCTTTATCTAGTAAGCCAGAAAATTTGTCTTGGCTAGTATATTTAGCAATATCAACGGCGGCTTTTACTGTCGAAGCTATCGCTTCAGGGCTTAAATCAGAAGTAGACGCGCTACCTTTACATTGGTCGATATAGACACTGATGCCCATGGCTCCATCGAGATTAAACTCCACATTTTCAACTTCACCTAAACGCGTATTCACAGCACTACCAGATGTTTTCCCGAGGGCAACCTCAGCTTGATCAACACCCAATTTATTAGCAATTATTAAGGCTTCATTGACCGCATTTTCGAGTTGTTGTTTTTGTTCAATCATAATCAAATACCAGTATCATAAATTAAATTTAGAAACGGCAAGAATAACACGTATACTTCAATTAATTCCCCTTTAATCTGTAACGACAAAACATTATGAATAAAAAAGTAGAAGTAATCGAAGAAGAAGAGATCAGCAAATCACAAATCAAACGTGAAGCTGATGCATTAAAACTCATTGGCCGTGAATTAGTAGGTTTGAATAAAAAACAGCTTACACAGATACCAGGAAGTGAGCTTTTATTTCATGCGATTTCTGTGGCACACAAAATCATGGATAAAAATGAAGCCTTGCGTCGCCAAATTCAATATATTGGTAAAGTATTACGTAATGAAGATTGCGATGCTATTCGCACCGCAATCGATAAACTTAATAATAAGCATCAACAACTAACTCACGCGACACAGCGATTAGAGAAGCTGTGTGATGAGTTAATTGATCAGGGCGACAATAAAATCAATGAACTACTGGCAGAGCACGATTCACTAGAGCGACAAAAATTACGCCAATTAGTACGCCAAGCCAATAAAGAGAAAAAAGAAGAGAAACCGGCTAAAGCAGCTAAAGAACTGTTTAATTATCTCAAACCAAGCTGTTTATGATCTGCCTCATAAATATCCCTCCCCTATAGCGTTTTTATCATATATAAAAAAAGTAACCTATAATTTGATAATCTCATCAAATTAGTAGGTTACTATGCTTAAGAAGTCACTCATATTCATTCTTTTTCCTTCACTTTTTTTATTATTGGGACACCTTGTTAATCACCTTCTACTCGGGGATCTTTTCTGGGTAACATTAACAGTTGATATTATCGTAATAGTTATTGCATTGATGATTTTTTTCACTGCCATTAAACCTGCTTTACAAAGCTGTAATGAATATATCGAGCACTATAATAGTGAGAGTGAGGCTATCAACTTACACTTTAGGTTTAATGCCGATAAAAACACTCTTTTTTCTCCTTTTCTGAAACAAATAAATGCTCAACATCAAAAAATAGAAAGCTTACTTGAAGGGGTATATAGCTCATCAGCGCGTTTAGTCCCCATGTCACAGGACCTTAAAGATACCTATAGCTCAATGATTCAAAAGGCAATGATGCAAGCAACACATGGCCACCAATTAAGTAACGCAATACATGAGATGGCCACAGCAACCGATGAGTTAGACAGTGAAATAGCGGTTATTTTTTCAGAGGTCCAAGAAACAGCAAACATCGTGACAGATGCAAAACAGGGGACAGCAAGCACCGCGAGTAGTTTGAATCAGCTAAGCGAGCATATTGAAGATGCATCAAAACATATTGACCAGTTAAAAACTGACAGTGAACAAATTAATGCAATTACTGATGTCATCAGCGCAATAGCAGCACAAACCAACCTTCTCGCTTTAAATGCAGCCATTGAAGCAGCAAGAGCAGGCGAACATGGCCGAGGTTTCGCTGTTGTTGCCGATGAAGTAAGAACACTGGCAGAACGAACCACTAACTCTACCAAAGAGGTACGTGATCTCGTCACTCAAATTCAAAATAGTACCGGTGATGCTTTTCAAGTCATGCAAGTAGGCAGAGAATCTGCGCAAAGTACATTAGAGCTATCTCAGCAAGCTAACACTCAATTAGATCAAATTAACCACTCTATTGAAGCTATTAATCAAAAATCAGAGCAGGCACACGATGCGATTAGTAGACAACAGTCTATCTCTACTAATGCACAAAAATCAGTTAATGCAATGGTAGAGCTCAATAATGGTGCACTAGAAAACTCTCAGATACAGTCAGTAAGTTCAGATGACATGTCTAAATTAGCAGAAACATTAAAAGTAAAACTAGACCAATTCTCCTTAAAAAATGCAAATTGGGAAACAAAAATACGTACAGAATTGAGAAATGCGAGTGACGGAGTGGAAGCGAGCCAAGGCGATGATATCGAATTGTTTTAGTATAGAGCCTAAAAAGACGTTGTATTTCTGATATCCAAACGGGCATAAAATATGCCCTTTTGGTATCTAACTTATTAAAGCGACCGCATGGACTCAAAGTCGCGGAGAATCATCCTGCATCCCCTGCTCTTTAGCATCTTTGATACACTCAGCTTCCGTTTCAAAACTTTGGCTTGAAGCGCCTAACATTTGCCCATTTTTCGCTGTTTTATACCAACACCATTTATTTCTTGAATCCGTGTATATTTTCCACTTATCTGTCATCTCTAACTCCTAATTAATGAACGGTTAAATTAATAGTTACAGAGTAAGCATAGTTCAAAAAAATAATTAGTTAATCCCAAGACAAGATAATAAACGCCCAATAATTATCCATAAAGTATACCTATAACGAGTAGCGCTTAATTCGTTCCACCAACCGTTAATTGATCAACTTTCACAGAAGGCTGTCCAACACCAACAGGGATACTTTGCCCCTCTTTACCGCACACACCAACGCCAGGATCTAGTTTCATATTATTAGCGACCATTGAAATTTGCTGCATTGCATCAAAACCATTACCAATTAATGTAGCCCCTTTAATAGGTGCAGTGACTTTACCATTCTCAATTAAATACGCTTCAGAGGCAGAGAACACAAACTTACCTGAGGTAATATCAACTTGTCCACCACCAAAATTAGGCGCATAGATACCATTTTTAATACTACTAATAAGCTCCTCATGTTCATATTCTCCATTTAACATAAATGTATTAGTCATACGCGGTAATGGTAGGTGAGCATAAGACTCTCGACGACCATTGCCCGTAGGATCAACACCCATTAAACGCGCATTCAATTTGTCTTGCATGTAACCTTTTAAAATACCATTTTCAATTAACACATTACGCTGACCAGGGGTGCCCTCGTCATCAACATTAATTGAGCCACGACGGTCAGCAATGCTTCCATCATCAATGATAGTGCAATGTTTTGAAGCGACTTGCTCGCCTATTTTTCCGCTGTAAGCAGATGAGCCCTTACGATTAAAATCGCCCTCTAAGCCATGGCCAACGGCCTCATGTAATAGTACTCCAGGCCAACCAGCACCAATAATAACCGGCATCGTACCCGCTGGAGCATCAATCGCATCAATATTAATCAGCGCTTGTCGCACCGCAGCACGTGCATAGGAAAAGGCCTTTACCTCCCCTTCTTGGGTATCGGTAAAATAGTCAAGATTAAAACGCCCACCACCACCGGCACTTCCATGTTCACGCTTACCATTTTTTTCGATCAATACTGAGCAGCTAAAACGCACTAATGGACGAATATCTGTTGCAAGCGTGCCATCACTCGCTGCGACTAAAATCTCTTCATAAACTGCATTTAGCGAAACAGTCACTTCACAAACACTTGAATCTAACGCACGGGTGAACTGATCAACCTCTTTAAGAAGAGTAATTTTTTTATCTTGGGGTAAGCTATTGAGTGGATCGGTGTCACTATAAAAGCGGTTAATATCCTCTGGAAGAATTAATTTAACCTCTTTTTGTTGGCCACTTTTGACGATACTACGCGCTGCACTGGCGGCATCTGTCAACGCTTTTGATGATATTTGATCAGCATATGCAAAGCCGGTTTTTTCCCCCGAAATGGCACGAATCCCTACCCCTTTGTCAATGTTATAACTACCATCTTTTACTATGCCATCTTCTAATACCCATGATTCATGACGACTAGACTGAAAATAAAAATCTGCATAATCGATATTAGGGGTACAAATTCGCCCAATTTGTGACTGTAGATCTTCAATGGATAATTGTGCTGGTGCTAAAAAGCGCTCACAAACTTGTTCAAAAGACATATTCTTTCCTTTATTTTAAAACGCTAATAAAGCGATTATGGGCGGTAATTGGCATACTCGAGCGTACTTCTTTAATAACACGGTGAGAAAATGGTGCGCTGACAAATCCGGGGTTCATTTCAAGCTTTTCAAGTATATCCCCCCAAGGAGAGATTATCATAGAGTGACCATAAGTATGGCGCTTTCCTGCATGAATACCACCTTGATTAGCGGCCACGACATAACACTGGTTTTCTATGGCACGCGCTTGTAATAGGGGTTGCCAGTGCGCTTTGCCAGTAATCTGTGTAAAAGCGGCAGGCAATAGCAATATTTCTGATCCAGCCTCTCTTAAGGCTTGAAAAAGGCTAGGGAAACGTAAGTCATAGCAGATAGCAAGACCAACTTTAAAGCAACCATCATCGGTTACCCAGTCAAAAGTTTGTAGCTTTTTGCCAGGCGTAAAAGTATCGGACTCTTTATAAGCTCCTTGCTCATCGCTCACCAGCGCATCAAACAGGTGAATTTTATGATAATGGCTAATTAGCAAACCAGCCGGCGAAAAGACCAGTGTAGTTGTAAAAATTTTATCTTTTTGCTCGCTTTTAACCGGAAAGCTCCCACAAACTAAATAGCATTGATACTTAATCGCTAATTGCGCTAGCTGGGTTTGATAAGTTCCGTCTCCTAAATCTTCCGACAACTTTAAATATTGATGTTTATCGGCGAAACAAATTGCATTTTCCGGTAATAACACAAGATCATTTGATTGTGGGTTTAGCTGACTTAACAGCTGGTCAATCACTTGCAAGTTAGAGATAGGATCACTTTCACTGACTAATTGTAATGCGACGATCTTACAACTCACTTGGATTCCCCTTTAATGCCTGATGTTGCTCTGTCATTTCTTGTAATACTTCACTGTTTTCAAGTTTAATTTTTCCTCTTTTTCTGGTCACTAATTTTACATCAGGAGAGGAAAGATCACCTTTCACGCTAAAATCAACTCGAATAATGGTATCAACGACAGGCTCAAGTAGTTTAGTGATCATTAACAATGCAGCTCCTGTCAACGGATTGATAGCAAAGGCTGCTAATACTGGCAAGCTAGAGGTGACGGCAGGGCTGTAACTAAAATTATAATTGGTTTCATAGTTAGGTAAGTCAATAAGACCTTTGCCGATTATTTTACCAGCAGAGCCTGCCAAATAGAAATCGTCATTACTCACCACGCCATCATTAATATTGCCGGAAAATGTTAACTCGTCAAAACTAAAACCTTTAGCAAAAACGTTATCGAACTCGAGATTAAGTGAGCGACGTATACCATCTAAACTAAAGACACTTAGAAAGCGTGTACCTTTATCACTTACCTCCGTAATCGCACCGTCGGCTAAACCTGCAGAGAAAGCACCATTTAATGTATCAAAGTTAGCTTGCCAAGGCCCCCCCACCCAATTAACAGCGCCACTCAATTGCATTTTTTGGTGGTAAACAGGGCTGGTGTACCCCATTCTTCTTATAATATCATTGTCTTTATTGCCTTCGCTGTCGAAGATAATATTCGTTAAGCGTTGATCCCAAACGCCTGAAATATTTGTGAACTCAGTTTCGTCACCAATTTTAATGTAATCAATATTTAAGCGTTTTTTAGTTGGATATATATGCGCATTCAACGGTGAAAGATCAAAATCTTTATAAATACAACGTTCACACTCAACAAATAACTCTGGATAATCAAGTAATAAATTACTGCTTAGTGCTTTTAACTTACCTGAGTTTCGTCGCTTTGAGTCTTTTAACAAACTTAAATCTAAAGATTGAAAGTTCATTTTTTGCGCTTTGAGATCAATACGAATTGGAATGCCTGGTCGATACTCTACATCGGTTTGTAATACATCGGAATTGATCGATGCGCCCCATTTATCGTTAGTTTTGATTGCATTCGCACGAAAAAGCGCAAAAGGTTGTTCGAATAGTTCTAGGTGCTTGATGTCTACATTGACCGCCTCTATGTCAAGTAACGATTGCTCATTAATCGATGTATCTTCAATAACTTCATCAATTATCGAACCTTCAAACTCTTGATTATCAATGCGCCATTTATCATACCAAGCCGTAAGTCCTAAATGCTCTAAGTTAATATTAATAACCTGCTTGTTTTTATCAAGGTCAGTGGTGGCTTTCTGACCGACATCCAAACTAAAATAAGGAATGCTTTGTATTCCATATTGGTAGTTCAGTTGTCCCTCAAAGCTCAATTTATCAGCAACAGAAGCTTTCATTAAACTATGACTGTCGTTACCAGTTATTTTTACTACAGTCGGCCATGATTGCAAAGTATGTTTATAAAAAGGCGCAGGAAGTTTAGTTCTTATTCCTTGTGTCTCAGATTCGAGTTCCAGCTGATAGTTGTATCCACCTGAATAAAGGTGTGTAAAGTTAACATCGCCAGACCAATCTAAATGACCAGAGAGTGTTAATGGAGCTAATAGCGTATGATACTGGCTTAACCGTGCTAGCTTCCAAATCCCCCTTAACTGCGCATCTAAAACATAACGATCGTTTTTTTCTTCCGTGTTAAAATCAACCTCAACAGGCTGTTCAAATAGCGATGCTTGCAACTCACTAGCGATGAGGTTGCCGTTAATAAAGTCAAAGCTACCAGTTAATTTTTTTAAAGGCATAACAAGATTATCAGCTAAATGAATATCAAGTTGATTATCCACCAAGCGCACAGTTCCTTCACTTTGTGTTTGTTGTTTTTCACGGTTAAAGGGGACGGTTAATATAATATTGCCCGATAAAGGTTGAGATACCTCTAGCACCGATAGGGCCTTACCAACACTCTCTTTTAATGGTGATGCTTTAAGATAATCACTTATGTTTTTGGCATCTTCAGCGATATCCGCTTTAATCGTTAATATGCCATCGGGATTAAGGTGATCGACCTTAGCACTTAGCTTATCAACTTCCACTTCACCTAAGGAGGCCCGTTTAGCATCCATTAGTAGGTAATCATTCTCAAACAGTAAATCTAAATCTAAATCTGTTAATCCTTGCCATTCCCCATAGAAATCATATTGCGCATCGCGCAGTGGGACAAATGCTTGAAATATACCGTTATTTTCAAGGTATGGATAATGATTAAAAGCGCCATACCAAAGGATTTTAGCCCCCTCCACATGCCCTTTTTTAAGCGTAGGCTCTAGATACTCAAACACACTTTCACCCATCGCTTTTACCGGGAAGTAATATTGTGCTTTACTGGCATCATTGAGTGAAGCATAGGTATATAAGCTTAAAAATGTACTTTGATTTTGAGCATTTTCGTTAGCTAATAGTAGCGAGAAATCAGTGCTTGTTTGGAGCTCATCAGTATTTAACAACGCCCCTTTACTGAAGAGTTTCAAGCCGTTATTGGTCTGCTGCCATTGCAGGTCAATATCAGCAGACTGCACTGGCATATTACGGCTAAATTGACCATCGAAAGTAATCTGTTGTTGTGCAAGTTTAATCGTTGCGTATCCACTGTCGATACCACCATTAATTGCAATAGTCGCATTATTAATGCCAGGTATAGCGCCAACAGGGCGATTATTAAAGTCACTCATATTCACGCTAAATTGAACGTTGTTTTGTTCATCCAATATAACACCAACTTGATCAAGATTAGCATCAAGGTTAAATTTTCGTAGTTGGGTTATTTGCTCTTTCGTAAGTTCAGAGTGTAAAAGGTAAAAGGGGCTAATATCTTGTATCGTTAATCCATTAATATTAATTTTTAGGTGTTTATCATCGCCCTTGCCACTGAGCGTTAGAGGGTGCCAGGGTTTATTGTCACGAAGCATTGCCAAATTATAACTATCTAATAACCAGCCATTGTTGCTGTTTGTTAGTTGTAATTCTCCAGAAGAGATTCCCCAATGATAATTGCGTTTAAGTTGAGACCAAGAAAAAGCCGTTTTTTTAAAGATAACTTGAACGCTATCAATTTTGTGCTCAGTAAATTTAGCCCATGCATCAAAGCCCAGCACCGCTTTGGTAACACGTGCATTACTATTAACTTGCTCGACCAAATATTCTGTAATATCAAGATCGTCAGCTTTTAAATAGAGGTTACCCGATAAAGGTTGATTGTCATTTTCTGGAAATAGGTCGACCACAAATTTAAGGCTATTGGTTCCAAGTTTGTCAGGAAAACTAGCCTCGCCAATGCCTTGATGATCGTCTCCGTCATTCAGCCAGCGTAGCTGATTTATAACGATCAATTTTTGATGACCAAACTCGTCAACATAACGAACTTTACTATTTTTGACCGACACTTTTTTTAACTGCGACAGAAAAATATCTTTCAATTTATTGATCGTTATTTGTGATTTTTCTGAGGGGGCCTGATCAGAGCCTTTATTGAGTGTTAGCTCTGCACCTTGTAAAGAGATTCTATTAAAATTTAATTTTCTTTCTACAACAGAGTCCCAAAAGTCTAAATGTAAAAATAGGTGCTCAAACTTTAAAACAAAGGGTAACTCTTCAGAGTCAAGTAATTCAACATTATTCAAGGTCAAGATCATGCCCGAGAAGTCTATTCCTGCTGAAATATCCTGAACAGCTATATCAACTTCGTATTCACCCGTTACCCACTCGATCGCCTGCTGTTTATAATCTTCGACACTGATAAATAAAATACGCGCAGAAGTAAGCAATACAGCAACAATAACCAGTTTGATGGCGAATAAAATATAAATTCGTTTTAACCATTTAAAGGTAAAATGTTTCAATTAAAGGCCCACTTTTTATCACTATACAAAAGAATTAGCCTCACATCATCACTACGTCAAACTGCTCAGGCCCATATAATGGTTCAGCGTTTATTTTCACCTGTTTCGACATAAATAAAATTAATTCACCTAAGCTGTGTGACTCATCGCCCTGCAAGGCTTCAGCGACTGCCGGGGAGGTATAAACAACAAAATAATCCGCATCATAGGCGCGATTAACACGCAACACTTCACGTAATACTTCGTAACACACCGTCTCAACCGTTTTTACATAACCACGGCCATTACACTGTGAACATTCATCACAGAAGATATGCTCAAGGCTCTCCTGCGTGCGTTTTCGAGTCATTTCAATTAAGCCCAGTGGCGAGAAATCATTGATATGGGTTTTAACGCGATCTTTTGCTAATGCTTGTTCTAAACTGGTAAATACGCGACGCTTATGTTCGCTCGATTTCATGTCGATAAAATCAAGAATAATAATACCGCCCAAGTTACGAAGACGAAGTTGTCGTGCTATCGCTTGTGTTGCTTCGATATTAGTATTAAAAATCGTCTCTTCTAAGTTACGATGCCCAACAAAGCCGCCGGTATTGATATCAACCGTGGTCATCGCTTCTGTTTGGTCAATAATTAAATAACCGCCCGATTTCAATTCCACCTTGCGCTCAAGCGCACGCTGTACTTCATTTTCAACATCAAATAGGTCAAAGATAGGGCTAGCACCCTCATAGTATTCAATATTATTCTCAAGTTCAGGCACGAACTCTTGAGTAAACTCTTTGATTTCATTAAAGGTAATTTTAGAATCGATGCGCACTCTATCGATTTTTGTTCCCACAAAGTCACGTAATATACGAAATGGCAGGACTAAATCACGGTACAACAATTTATTCTTAGATTTATAACGCGCTTTACGCACAAGTACTTTTGCCCATACTCGCTGCAAAAAAGCAGCATCGTGTTGCAGTTCTTCTTCTGGCGCGCCTTCTGCGGCGGTGCGGATAATAAAACCGCCAAGTTCATTAACACAGGATTGGGTAATTTTTTTTAGACGGTTACGCTCTTTTTCACTTTCAATACGCTGTGATACGCCAACATGAACACTGCCCGGCATAAAGACCAAATAACGAGAAGGGACGGTAATATCAGTGGTCAGGCGTGCACCTTTAGTCCCTAAAGGATCTTTCACCACTTGAACAATAATATCTTGGCCTTGTCGAACAAGCTCTGAAATGTCAGCGACTTTAAACTGTGCTTTCTCATTCTGGGCAACACACTCAGTGTGTAAAACAATATCAGAAGCATGTAAAAAAGCGGCTTTATCTAAACCTATATCCACAAATGCAGCTTGCATTCCCGGTAATACTCGACAAACTTTACCTTTATAAACATTACCGACAATGCCTTTAGAGGCTAAACGTTCAATATGCAACTCTTGTAGAATGCCACCTTCAATCAACGCAACACGTGATTCGGTAGGTGTGATATTCATTAATAATTCAACCGACATAGCGCGATTCCTCTAAAAATTCTTTGATTAACATATCTGTTTCATAAAGCGGTAACCCAACTACTGCAGTGTAACTGCCATTTATATGAGTGACAAAACGCCCACCGATGCCTTGAATACCATAACCAGCAGCTTTATCAATAGGCTCACCAGTTTGCCAATAATCACTTATCTGCTGCAGGGTAAGAGGCTTAAAAGTCACATCAGTCTTAACTAAACACGCTTTAGTGAATCTCTCATTGACTAATGCAACAGCAGTAAAGACTTGATGTGTTCGTCCAGACAGCAAATTCATCATTTGCTCTGCATGGGTTTTATCACGTGGTTTTTCTAATATCTGTTCATCAATGACAACAATCGTATCAGCACCTAATACCGGCTTGTCTTTAGCGCTATTGAGGAAACCAGCTTGCGCCTTTTGTCGTGCTAAACGGGTCACATATTGCTCAGCCGCCTCATCGGGTTGTAACACCTCCTCAACCTCTGCTTTAACACGTTCAAATGTGACGCCAATTTGTGTTAAAAGTTCCGCGCGACGGGGAGAGTTTGAAGAAAGGTAGATCTGCGTTTCTGTACTAACTGTGCGCATATTAGGTAACCTTAAAACGTTTGCGCAAAAAACGCATGAAAAAGAAGAACCAAGGCCAGATTAACATCGAGGTAAATATCGACCAAAAATAGTGTTTATGTAAAATGATCTCTTGCAAACTAGAAGCCATCCAATACAGCCCGAGTTTAGACAATAAAACAAAGAAACCGACCAACAGAGTTGTTTGTACCATAGTGAAATAACGAATGCGTTGATAACTAACACTGACGATATAAGCGAGTAAGGAAAAGACTAAAGTGTGCATGCCGAGTGTCGAACCGAGTAATACATCCAATATTAGGCCTAATAAAAATGCATGTAAGATACTGACACGATGAGGCAGAGCAAGAACCCAATAAAAGATGATTAACACCATCCAATCAGGCCTAAAGGCATTTAAATAGATAGGTAATGGATATATCGCGCCTAATAAGCCAAGTAAAAAAGTGCAATAGATAACACGATAACTACTCAGCAGTGACATCTTCACTCTCCAGGTCTAGCGCTGGCTCTGCGTCACTATATTGATGATCGTTCCACAATAATAACAGATATCGACTTCTGTCTAACAACGCCACAGGGGTAGCGGTTACTTCAGCGTATAAAGCCCCCTCTTGGTAGTTAAAGTGACTAATTTTAGCAACAGGATAACCCGCTGGAAAACGCCCACCTAAGCCAGAGGTAACTAAGAGGTCCCCCTCTTTAAGATCCGCATTACTTTGTACAAAGGGAACATTGAGTTTATTCCATGCACCACTGCCATGTAAAATAGCGGCAATATCGTTACGTTGCACTCTAACCGGAATACCGTGGCTTGCATCCACAATCAATAATACGCGGCTCGTGGTTGTTCCAACCTGTGAAACTTGCCCAACCACACCTTGTTCATTGATTACCGGCTGTCCAACATAGACGCCATCTGATGCACCTTTATCTATCAATAGTTGATGTGAAAAGGGATCTGAGCGTAAACTCATCACTTCGGTAATCATACGTTTATTGGTATAACTACGTTGTGAATTAAGTAATTCACGTAACTGTTTATTCTCATTTTCTAGTTGCGTCAGTAATAACCGATCAGCTTTGAGATAGAGGTTTTCTTTCTCCAGCTCAAGGTTACGGTCTTTAAGCGCCTGTCGCGTTAGCAAGTTTTCAGAAATAGCACTAGATAACTTTTGTGGCGCATCAGCAATATACTGAATTGGGCTCACCAAAGAGTTAAGGTAAATACGTGCAGAAGCAAATAAATTGAGCTGGCTATCAGCTAAAAACAGAATAAGCGAAAAGGCTATCACAATGGATAGCCTTAATAGAAATGAGGGACCGCTAAGAAAGATAGGTTTCATTATAAATCATTAATTTTCAAAATGAGTTGAGTAAAGATTAGTCAGCGTTAAACAGATCACCACCATGGGTATCTATCATCTCAAGCGCCATACCGCCTCCTCGTGCAACACAAGTTAATGGATCGTCAGCAACAATCACAGGAATACCAGATTCTTCAGATAACAGTCTATCTAGCTCGCATAATAATGCGCCACCACCTGTTAATACCATCCCCTGCTCTGCAATATCAGCAGCAAGCTCTGGTGGCGTTTTCTCAAGTGCCAACATTACCGCAGAAACAATGCCACTTAATGGCTCTTGTAACGCTTCTAGAATCTCGTTGCTATTTAAGGTAAAGCTACGTGGTACACCTTCAGCAACATTCACGCCACGCACTTCAATCTCTTTAACTTCATTGATTGGGTAAGCAATTGCAATGCTCTTCTTGATACGCTCCGCAGTGATTTCACCTATCGTACAGCCATAGTTACGACGCACATAGTTGATAATCGCTTCATCAAACTTATCACCACCAATACGTACCGATGCAGAATAAACGACGCCGTTTAATGAGATAACAGCAACTTCAGTCGTACCACCACCGATATCAACAACCATTGAACCTTTTGCTTCAGATACTGGCATGCCAGCACCGATCGCAGCAGCCATCGGCTCATCAATTAGAAATACATCACGTGCACCTGCACCCTGTGCAGATTCTCGAATAGCACGACGCTCAACTTGCGTAGAACCACAAGGGACACAAACTAAAACACGCGGGCTTGGACGTAACACACTGTTGTTATGCACTTGCTTAATAAAGTGCTGTAACATCTTTTCAGTAATGTAGAAATCAGCAATCACCCCATCTTTCATTGGACGAATCGCTTGTATATTACCAGGCGTTTTACCTAACATCTGCTTGGCCGCATGCCCTACAGCAGCAACACTTTTACCCGCACCATTTTTATCTAGACGAATAGCAACAACAGAAGGTTCATCAAGAACGATACCTTGATCTTTTACATAAATAAGAGTGTTTGCAGTTCCTAAGTCGATCGACAGATCGTTAGAGAACATTCCTCGAAGCATTTTAAACATGAATTCTATCCAACAGGGCTAAAAGATTATATAAGCATGCACTCTACCAACCCTCTTATATTTCATCAAGAAAAGAAAGTGAATAGCGTAGGTTATCAACAACTTTATTAGCAACTTTTTCAATATCTGTTTATAAAACAGGCAAAGTGCAATGATTCCTTTTTCTATAACGTATCTCCTCTCCATTGTCAGTCTTTATTGTTTATACTATTGCACATAATATTGGAATCAGAGCTGGTTAAAGAAAGATGCAGGAATGCTGCGTAGTTGTCTATTAGGTTAATCAACAAGATAGTTGAGATACTTAATACTGATGAGTATTAAAATGCGCAGGCAATTTCAATACTCGTCGCGTAGCTCGCTTTCAAGAAATGATGTTAACTGTTTTCGTTATCCAGCAAACACATGGCCATCAGGGTATTTTAACAGTGTTGGTTTAGGGCGGGCTAACATATAGGCCAGCGTAAGTGGTCCAATTCGACCAATAATCATTACCACTACCATAATGACTTTCCCCGCATCCGATAACTCTGCTGTTAAGCCCGCTGTTAAACCGACGGTGGCAAAAGCAGAAATGGTTTCAAACATCACTATATGAAAGGAAGCATTTTCAGTTATCATCAATAAAAACATAGCATTAATGAGTACAAAGAAGCTGACCACAATAATCGCTAAACATTTTGTCACCGTACTCCACGGCACAGTGCGTTTTAATATAACTACTTTATTACGTTGCCTTAAGAAGGCCCACGTTGCAACCATCGCCACGACAAATGTTGAGACTTTAATGCCTCCACCAGTGGAAGTTGAGCCCGCACCAATTAACATCAACACCATCATTACCAATAATGCAGGGTAAGTAAATTGGCTTAAATCAATACTATTAAAACCTGCTGTACGTGCACTTGCTGATTGAAAAAATGCAGCTAACCATTGGTCGAGCGTGCTCAACGTAGCAAGAGTATTAGGGTTATTTGATTCTAAAAGCCAAAAAAGTAAAGTGCCAAACGCTAATAAGCAAGGGGTAGCTAATAACATAATTTTGGTGTGAAGTTGTAAGTGTTTAAAACCACGAAAAAAATTGCCATGCAGATCAGAAATAACCGTAAAACCTAAGCCTCCAAAAATAAATAATCCAGCAATGGTAAAGTTGACAAGAGGATCGCCAACATAACTCATCATGCTGTCTGAAAATAGTGAAAAGCCTGCATTATTGAATGCAGAAACAGCATGAAAAAGCGCACTAAACAATCCTTCAGACCAACCCAATTGAGGAACAAAGCGCACCGCTAACAAAATCATTCCACATAATTCGGCAATACAAGAAAACACGAGAATATGTTTTACTAACTTCCTTAAATTTACTGATTTCCCCTGCCCTAACTCCTCTTTAGTCAAAGACTGCTGTCGCAAGCTAAGACGCAAACCAAACATATACAATAAAATAGCTGAAAGCGTCATCTGGCCTAACCCGCCAATTTGCATCAGTATCATTAATAATACTTTTCCCGTAAAAGTAAAATGCTCGCCAGTATCAACTACGCCTAGTCCAGTCACGCTTATTGCAGAGGTAGCGGTAAATAAAGCATCAATAAAACTGAGACCTGATACAGAAAAAATAGGCAAGGTGAGTAATAGCGCCCCAGGTAACAGGATAGCCAAAAAGCTAAACAGGATGACGCGTGGCTCTGACCAACGTTTTTTACCATTTTCTTTTTTTACATGTAGCACGGCACTTTGTTTGGAAAAAGAGATCATAGCTTTCTAAACTGCTCAAGAATACTCGCTTCTAATCCGGCCACAATTAAAATGTCTCCAATTTCAAGTTTACCGTTCAAATCAGGATGGCTGTTTAATTTCGGACCTCTTTTATGCGCAAGGATGGTGGTATCTTCACTTTGACAGCAAGGGTGTTGCTGAATCATTTCGCCAAAGTGTTTACTGCCCACCACCACTTCAGCAATTGCTAAGCCACTGCCTAAAGGAAGGTAATCAAAGATTCGCTTATCAAGCATATTACGTGCAATACGCACTCCCATATCACGCTCAGGGCTGATAATCTTATCCGCACCAATTTTCTTTAATATTTTTGCATGATACTTATCTTTGGCCTTAACCCATACTGCTTTTACCCCAGACTCTTTTAATACTAAGGTGGTAAAAATACTGGTATTCACATCATCACCAATAGCAACCATAACGATATCGTAATCGTTTAGTTTTAACTCAAGCAGAGTATCTTCATCGCTACAATCAGCAACAATTGCTTGGCTAACAAACTCAGCAGCTTTTTTTACATGAGTCTCAATCACATCAACAGCAAGCACCTGTGCCCCCTGCGCAGACAACTCTTGACATATCGCCATACCAAAACGGCCAAGTCCGATCACCGCAAATTGTTTATTATTAAGTTTCATAGCAGCTCTTTACGTAAAGTTCACAACATCATCAGAAAAGAATTAGATAATAAAAAGCCCTGCAATTGCAAGGCTTTCGTTCATATTCTAAAAACTTTAATAAAATTATCGGCTAACAGAAGCTAGCTTTTCAAAGTAATCAGGGAAAGTTTTAGACGTACATTTTGGATCGTTAATCGTTACCGAAGTACCACTTAATGCGACTAACGAGAAACACATCGCAATACGGTGATCATCGTAGGTATCAATTTCAGCATGTTTGATCTGCTCAGGTGCCGTAATTTCAATGAAATCATGCCCCTCAACAACAAAAGCACCTACTTTACGTAACTCCGTTGCCATAGCAAATAAACGGTCAGTCTCTTTCACACGCCAGTTATAAACATTGGTAATTTTCGTGGTGCCCGTTGCAAACAACGCGGCAACGGCTATGGTCATGGCAGCATCTGGAATATGGTTAAAATCCATATCAACAGCCTTTAATTCACCTTTGCTCGCTTTGATATAATCATCGCCCCACTCAATATCAGCGCCCATTGCCTCTAATGCATCGGCAAACTGAATATCACCCTGCACTGAGTTTCGGCCAATACCAGTTACTTTAACCGTACCACCAGCAATGGCGCCCGCAGCTAAGAAGTAAGATGCCGAAGAAGCATCGCCTTCCACAAGGTAGTTACCAGCAGCCGTGTAAGTTTGGCCACCTTTAATGGTGAATTTTTGGTATTCACCATTTTCATTATCTACTTCAACACCAAAGTCAGCCATAATTTGTAGCGTGATTTTAATGTAAGGTTTTGAAACAAGCTCACCAACAATCTCAATGGTAGTGTCTTCGCTTGCCATCGGTGCAGACATTAAGAATGCAGTTAAGAATTGACTTGATACACTACCATCAATCTTAATGTTACCGCCTTTAAGGCCCGTACCATTAATTTTAAGTGGGGGATAATTTTCATCTTTTAGGTAAGTAATTTCAGCGCCCGCTTGTTGTAATGCTTCAACTAATGAGCCAATTGGGCGTTCAAACATACGTGGCTCGCCAGTTAATACGTATTCACCTTGGCCTAAACAAAGTGCAGCACACAATGGGCGCATCGCCGTACCCGCATTACCTAAAAACAGCTCTAATTCACCTAGCTCAGTAGTATTAAATGCACGCCCCAACCCTTCAACCACACACTCTGTTTTATCGTCAGAAAGTTGGTAGTTAACGCCTAACTTTTTAAGCGCGTTTAACATATGACGAATATCATCACTGTCAAGTAAGTTGGTTAGCGTGGTCGTCCCTTTCGCTAATGCGGCCAGTAATAAGGCGCGGTTTGAAAGACTTTTTGAGCCTGGTAGGTTAATTTCACCATCGACTTTTTTAATCGGGTTTAATAATAATTGTTCCATTTTTAACTCTCTAAATTCAAAACTGTTGTTAATGCTTCTTTAAAACGTTGGTTTTCAGCCTGTGTACCAATACTGATGCGTAGATGATTCGCTAAACCATAACCTGTGATCGGGCGGACAATAACCCCCTGTTGCAACAAGGCTTGATACACTTCATCTCCCGATTTGCCTACATCAACAGTAATAAAGTTACCCATCGATGCGATAAAATCGAGATTGTTGTCGGTGAAAAATGCACTTAAGTCATCCATGCCTTGATTATTTAAAGCAACACTTTTTTGCAGGTATTCTTCATCGTTTAATACCGTTTCAGCTGCCTTTAATGCTAATGCATTACAATTAAATGGCTGACGAACACGGTTTAGAATATCGGCAATATCAGGATGGGAGATAGCGTAACCAACACGTAAACCCGCTAATCCATAGGCTTTTGAAAAAGTACGAGATACAATTAGATTGGGAAATTCGTTGATCCACTCAATCGCATTGCCACGACGTGATGCAGTAGCATACTCAAAATAAGCTTCATCAAGCACAACCAACACATCACTTGGGACTTTGCTTAAAAAGGCGTGAATCGCTTCTTGCTCTAAAAACGTACCTGTTGGGTTATTAGGATTAGCAATAAATATTAACTTAGTCTGGGCAGTAATGGCATTTGCCATCGCCACTAAATCATGACCGTAATCTTTCGCTGGCACAACGACTGCTTTAGCGCCAATCGCCTGTGTGACAAGAGGATAAACAACAAAGGCATGCTCTGCATACATTACTTCATCGTCACGGGAGACAAACGCACGCGCAATTAATTCCAACAGATCATTTGATCCATTCCCTAGCGTAACTTGTTCAATCTCAATTGCGTATTTATCGGCTAATGCTTTTTTTAAATAATAACCGTTAGCATCCGGATAGCGTGTTAACTCAGTGAGTTCATTTTGCAACGCTCCTTTTACCGACGGTGCAAGACCGAGTGGATTTTCATTAGATGCGAGTTTAACAATATCAGTAATACCTAATTCACGCTCTAATTCATCGGTAGGCTTGCCGGCTTGGTATGGGTGTAACTTCTGTACGCCCGAATTTGCCAAACTTAAAAAATCACAACTCATACAAACTCCTTATCATAAGCGGTCAGCAATCGGCTTTGAGCATTCAGTATTAACTGTTCGCTCAAAGCTAATAGTTAAGCGCTTTTATGCGTATTTTTTCTCAAATTGATTCATGAAATCGACTAATGCTTGCACACCTTCGATCGGCATTGCATTGTAGATACTTGCACGCATTCCACCAACTAACTTATGTCCTTTAAGCGTCAGCAAACCAGCTTCTTTTGCTTCGTTTAAAAATGTTTCATTAAGTCTGTCATCAGCTAACGTAAACGGCACATTCATGCGACTACGCACACTTTTATCGACATTGTTTGCGTAAAAGTCAGAGCTATCAATGAAACCATAAAGTAGCTCTGCTTTAGCAATATTTTTCTGCTCAACTTCAACCAAGCCCCCCTGCTCTTTAAGCCACTTAAATACTAGACCTGCTAAATACCACGCATAGGTTGGTGGCGTATTAAACATTGAGTCAGCATTTGCTTGTACTTCATAGTCGAAGATAGAAGGGATCGCTTTACGCGCATGACCGATTAAGTCATCACGTACAATCACTATCGATAACCCCGATGGACCAATATTCTTTTGTGCTCCAGCATAGATAATACCAAATTTAGATACATCGACTGGGCGTGAAAGAATTGTTGAACTCATATCTGCAACTAATGGCACAACACCAGTTTCAGGCAGATCAAAAATCTCTATCCCTTCAATGGTTTCATTCGGGCAGTAATGCAGATAGGCGGCACCTGCATTAATCGGCCATTCAGATGTCGCTTTTACGCTTATTTTACCTTCAGAAGTTTGGGTCATCAGATCCGTTTCGCTGATGCGCGCATGTTTTTTTGCTTCTACTACAGCAGATTTAGACCATTGCCCAGTTAACAGATAATCCGCTTCTAACCGCTCACCTAACAAGTTAAGTGGGATAGCAGCAAATTGACCACGTCCACCACCATGGCAGAACAGCACTTTGTAGTTATCTGGGATCTCCATTAAATCACGCAGGTCTTGCTCAGCTTCTTTTGCCATTGCAATATATTCAGGGCTACGGTGACTCACTTCCATCACAGAAACGCCAAGCCCCTGCCAGTTACAAAACTCACTTTGCGCTTTTGCCATTACCGCTTCGGGTAACATTGCAGGTCCAGCACAGAAATTAAATATTTTACTCATTAACGCTCTTCTTGTTTGTCTTTGTAAAACAAAATAAGCGACTCAAGAGCCGCTTATTTTATAATAAATGATGTTTATTCTACTGAATCAACAGGCGATTCATCAGCATTTGCTTCTGTTGCCTGCTCTTGAGCTGCAGACTCTACCGATTGCTCAGTATCGCCTTCCTCTTGTGATTCGTAGTTAGGTTGCTCTTTGATCTCTTCAATACGTTGTAACGCGACGATTTTTTCATCTTCACGAGTCTTAATTAACGTTACACCCTGTGTGTTACGTCCAACAATTGAAACACCACTTACCGGAGTACGAACCAGCGTGCCACGGTTAGAGATAAGCATGATTTCATCATTTTCATCAACCTGCACCGCACCAACCACTTTACCGTTACGCTCACTCACTTTGATTGAGATAACACCTTGTGTTGCACGACTTTTCGATGCGTAATCTTCAAGAGGAGTACGTTTACCGTATCCATTTTCAGTCGCAGTCAGAATATGGCCAGTTTCATTTGGAATGATCAGTGAAACCACTTTCTCACCCTCTTTCAACTTAATACCACGAACACCGGTTGCAGTACGACCCATTGGGCGTACACCTTTGAATTTGATCTCTTGCACGCCATTTTCATCAAGAATTGGATTGCCCTCTTCATCAACAGCCGGTGTTTCTTCCGCTTCTTTAAAGCGTACAACTTTACCGGCATCCGAGAAGATCATGATCTCATTCTCACCATTGGTGATTTGTGCACCAATTAGCTCGTTATCATCATTTAGGTTAATGGCAATCAGACCACTTGCACGCGGACGACTGTAAGCACTTAATGCCGTTTTCTTCACGGTACCATTTGCCGTTGCCATAAAGACAAACTTGTCATCTTCGTAATCACGTACCGGTAGAATTGCTGTAATACGTTCGCCCTCTTCAAGCGGCAAAATGTTGACAATCGGACGACCACGCGCTTGACGAGAAGCCAACGGTAATTGGAATGTTTTCAGCCAGTACAAACGGCCACGTGTTGAGAAACATAAAATCGTATCGTGGGTACTTGCCACTAATAGCTTCTCAATAAAGTCTTCATCTTTCATCGATGTCGCTGACTTACCTTTACCGCCACGTCGCTGTGCTTCGTAATCGGTTAATGGTTGGTATTTCACGTAACCTTCGTGAGAAAGCGTCACAACAACATCTTCTTCGTTGATTAAATCTTCCATACACAGGTCAGCTTCACTTGCAGTGATCTCTGTACGACGTTTATCACCAAAGTTAGTGCGGATCTCTTCAAGCTCTTCTTTAATCACTTCCATTAAACGCGCTGGATTTTCAAGAATAAAGATTAAACCTGTGATCAGGTCGATAAGCTCTTGGTATTCATTTAATATTTTCTCGTGCTCAAGACCGGTAAGCTTGTGTAAACGCATATCCAGAATTGCTTGTGCCTGTACTTCTGTCATGTAGTACAGTTCATCACGCATACCATATTCAGCAGGTAACGCATCAGGTCGAGCAACATCAACACCAGCAGCTTCTAACATGGCAGCAACATTACCTAACTTCCAGCCCTGTGCTTGCAATGCGGCTTTTGCTTCAACAGACGTCGGAGAACGACGAATCAGTTCAATGATCTCTTCAATATTTGCCAGTGAGATCGCAAGACCTTCTAACAGGTGGGCACGATCACGCGCTTTACGCAATTCAAATACCGTACGACGTGTTACCACTTCACGACGGTGACGAATAAACGCTTCCAGCATCTCTTTTAGGTTAAATAGTTTCGGTTGACCATGGTCTAATGCAACGGCATTAATACCAAATGAAACCTGCATCTGTGTCTGTGCATAAAGGTTATTTAATACCACCTCACCCACTTCACCACGTTTCACTTCAACCACCATACGCATACCGTCTTTATCCGACTCATCGCGTAGGGCACTGATGCCTTCCAATTTTTTATCTTTTACAAATTCCGCAATTTTTTCAATGAGGCGTGCTTTGTTTACTTGGTATGGAAGCTCATGGACCACGATCGTTTCACGACCAGTTTTTTCATTCACTTCGATATCCGCTTTAGCACGAATCTTTAATTTTCCACGGCCGGTTTTGTAAGCATCGATAATACCTTTACGGCCATTGATGATACCGCAGGTTGGGAAATCTGGACCGGGAATAAATTCGATCAGCTCTTCAACGGTGATCTCTTTATTGGCGATTAATGCTAAACAACCATCGATCACTTCACCTAAGTTATGTGGTGGAATATTCGTCGCCATACCAACCGCGATACCCGATGAACCATTTACTAATAGGTTCGGAATCTTTGTTGGCATCACTTCAGGAATAAGCTCTGTACCATCATAGTTAGGTACATAATCAACGGTTTCTTTATCAAGGTCTGCCAATAATTCGTGGGCAATTTTGTCCATACGAATTTCCGTATAACGCATCGCAGCAGCACTATCGCCATCGACAGAACCGAAGTTACCTTGACCATCGATCAACATGTAACGCATTGAGAAGTCTTGCGCCATGCGTACAATTGTATCGTAAACAGCCGTATCACCGTGTGGGTGATATTTACCAATTACATCACCAACAACACGTGCTGATTTTTTATAAGGTTTATTCCAATCATTGCGTAGAATATTCATCGCAAATAAAACACGGCGATGAACAGGCTTTAAGCCATCGCGTACGTCAGGCAGAGCACGCCCAACAATTACGCTCATTGCATATTCGAGATAAGAGTTTTTTAATTCGTCTTCAATGTTAATTGGAGAAACGTCAGATGCAAATTCGCTCATAGAGATAGAAATCCTCAAATTTTTAGGGTGAAGCAGTCTAACACAAAAGCAACTACTATCATGCCTCTTTTACGATTAAAATCGCCTTAGCGTCGCATTATGGCGCAAATAAGCACACTTATCACTTTTACGGTTATTATTTAACCAGAACAAAAAAGCTAAAAACGCCTTAAAATGCGAAATAAATCAATTTCTAAATTTTAGGGTGATCGGTATACTCGTTATTAACTTGTTTATTGGGTACCAAAATTTATGTCTGTAGATACAAACACAATGCAAAATGATGCTTTTAACGATAATGTTGACCAAAAAGAGATTGAAAAATTTTCCGCAATGGCTGAGCAATGGTGGGACTTAGAGGGGGATTTCAAACCACTACATATGCTAAACCCAACTCGCCTTGATTACATTGAGCAGGGTGTTGAGGGGTTATTTGCAAAACGTGTCGTTGATGTGGGTTGTGGTGGCGGTATTTTAGCAGAGAGCATGGCGATTCAAGGCGCGGAGGTGATAGGTATTGATATGGCCCACGCTTCACTGCAAATAGCGCGCCTGCATGCACTAGAAACACAAACAAAACTTGATTACCAAAAAATAACCGCTGAACAGTTTGCCAATGATCACCCAGAGCAGTTTGATGTGGTGACTTGCATGGAGATGTTAGAGCATGTGCCTGATCCTGCTTCTATCATCAAAGCATGTTGCGACATGGTCAAGCCGGGTGGCACAGTGTATTTCTCCACCATTAATAAAACGTTTAAAGCCTATTTGATGATGATCTTAGGGGCTGAACATCTATTACAATGGGTTCCTAAGGGCACCCATGAATATGAGAAGTTTATTCGTCCCTCTCTATTATTGGCAGATATCGATAAAACCACGCTGAAATGTGAGCATCTTTGTGGCGTTGAGTTTAGCCCTTTTAGCGGTGGATTTGAGATCACTAAAAATGTTGATGTGAATTACATGTTACGTTGTGTCAAACGCGTATAAGATGATTAAAAGCGCGTTACAAAAAAACGCGCTTTTAATACCAAAAGAATTAAAAAGGCGATACGGATTCATTCAAGTTATTCAATACCAGCACTTCTCCAGATAACATCCCTTCGATAGTAATATCAGCAATGCGAACGCGAACCAGCCTTAATGTTGCAAAACCAACTGCAGCTGTCATCTTTCTAATTTGACGGTTTTTACCTTCAGTGAGGGTAATTGAGATCCAACTGGTGGGGCCATGCCTCGCATCGCGTATTTTACGACCACGACTCGGTAACTCAGGCTCAGCAACTAACTGCTTGACGTGGCAGGGTAAGGTTAAATACTTACTCCCGTTAACGGTGATTTCAACGCCCTGTTGTAGCTGTAATAACGCTTCCTCGGTAATAGCGCCATCGACTTGTACGTAATATTCTTTTTCAATGCCTTTACTTCTTACTTCATAACTCATCATGCCATCGGTAGTCAGCAACAACAGTCCTTCTGAATCATGATCTAAGCGGCCGATCGCCATTATTTTTTCAGGAAAATCACCGAGCTCACCTAATAGCTTTTTCTTTTTACGTTGTTCTTGTACAAACTGGCTTAAAAACCCATAGGGTTTATAAATTTTGAAATGCTGGTGCTCTATAATGCTATCAGCATCGGCCGTGGTGGTCATAAAACGCTACCTTAATCATACGAGTAAATTATTACTCACTATATCATTAGTGCACTATAGGTAAAAAATATAGGGAAAAGCAATAATTGACACGCCTTGCTTATCTTAAATAGTTATATTGGGCGTTACCCATAAATCATTATCTTTATTTAACACTTTCCTTTGAGCATCAACTATGGAAAATAAAAAAACCAACTATCAGCAAAAACTTAAACCGGTGTTTCGTTATTTAGAGGCGAATTTTAAAGAGCCATTAAACCTGCAGATGGTTGCAGAAAAAGCTTATTTGTCACCCTATCACTTTCACCGTATTTTCAAAGTGGTCAGTGGCGAAACACTCGCAGGATACCTTAGACGCTTAAAACTCGAATATGCTGCACAACAACTTTTTTATACCCAACAGAGCATTACAGAGATAGCACTGACACTTGGTTTTTCAAGCTCGCAAAGTTTTGCGAAAGCAATTCGTCAGTACTTTGGATTGAGCGCTTCTCAAATAAGAAACTGCACCACGCCAACAGATTACCGAGCATTATTACAAAAAAGCAAGATTGGCCACCTGCTACACAATAATGGAAACGCCAATCACGATGAAGGTCGCTATGCTTATCAATGTGATCAACAACAGGAAGCAATCACTATGAAAATTGAAACGATAAACAATAAATTACTCGCTTATATCCGTGTTACAGGCCCTTATGGCGAAGGATACCAACAAGCAATAGGAAAACTTTATCAATGGGCTGCATTACACTCTTTTGAACAGGGAGAGTCACTTTTTATCTATCATGATAATCCTGAAATCACACCAGCAGAAAAATGCAGAACAGATATTTGTATTAGCGTACCTGAAGGGACACAAGTCACACAAGGAATTGAGATACAGCCCCTACCCGCTGGGCGATATAGCTCAATTCGTGAAAACATTACTGATAAAAAGCAATATCGTCGTTGCTGGGAAAAATTAATGTCACAAATTATAGAAGCCGATCTAGCGATTGATGAACGCCCTTGTTTTGAGTTTTATCATCATTATGATCCACAGACAGAAGAAGCGGATGTGAGTTTTTACACTGCTATAAAATAATAAACCTCAACGGATGCAATAACACCTGAGCCCTGTTATTGCATTGCTATTCACCGCAGGAAACAGGATCCTGTTAAAAATCCAAATTTAATAACAGATAAATCGCCAGTCCCCACATCATCAACCCGATTAACGCATCAATAATACGTTGCGCTCTACTACTACTTAAAACATGTGCAAATTTGGCCCCAATTAAAGCTAACCCAAAAAACCAAGTAAACGAAGCACTAATCCCCCCCAATACAAAATAGGGACGCTCTTCCACCAGTAAATTAGCCGCAAAACCACCTAAAATAACAATAGTATCGATATACACGTGTGGATTTAAAAAGGTAAATGCACAACAAGCGAGCACAATCATCTTAAAACTGCGTTGCTTATTATCCGTTTCTATACTTCCCTCACCTTTTCTAGCACGTTGTAAACATTGCCAACCATAAACCATCATAAACAAAGCACCTAATAGCGTAATAGTAATCAATAACCATGGGTAAAGACTAAATAGGGTTGCGCCTCCCCACACACCGATACACATAAAAAGCACATCGGCCAAGCTACAAAAAGTAGCAACAAACAGATGATGCTGTTTGCGTATCCCCTGATTTAATACAAAAGCATTTTGCAACCCGATCGGCATGATCAGTGTTGCCATGAGGGTAAATCCTGTGAAATAGCTAACTAACATCATCTCTCCTTATCTATTTAAGTAGACTATATCGGCCAAACACGATTAAATAAAACTAATAATATTAATGCTTCATTAGCCTAGCTAATGATCGATAACACCCACTAAGGAAAGTGATGCAAGACTACAAGCTCTTAGCGGCACTCGATGCTATTTTAAAAACACAAAGCTTTGATAAAGCGGCAAAACAGCTGCACATTTCTCAATCGGCCATATCACAACGTATAAAATTACTTGAAAGCCATCATGGTCAGGCCTTATTGATTAGAAGCCACCCTATTAAAGCGACGACTTTAGGTCAAAAACTTTTAGGCCATTATCAACGTGTTTTACAGTTGGAATCTGAGCTTGAGGTTCAATTAAAAAATACCAAACAACGCCAGTCTCTTCCGCTTGCCGTAAACGCAGATAGCCTTGCAACATGGTTTGTTTCCGCGTTAGCTCCTCTGCTACAAGCACAGCAAGTCGCATTAAACCTTTTTGTTGAGGATGAATCTCGGACTTGGGAGCGACTCTCTAATGGTGAAGTGCTAGCCTGTGTGACCAGTAAACAAAAGCCGATGAGTGGCGGGGAAAGTCATTTTTTAGGGTTTATGGAATATGTGTGTGTCGCCACGCCTAAATTTATCGATCGTTATTTTAGTCAAGGCTTCAACCAAGTTAGCTTTCAGCAAGCGCCTGCGATTATCTTTGATCAGCATGATGATATCCACCTTAAATTTCTTGCTGATAACTTTTCTTTACAAGCGGGACAATACCCTTGTCATACGGTCCGCTCTTCACAGGCTTTTGTTGACCTTACACTGGCCGATGGAGCATATAGCCTTAATGCAAAGTTACAAATTGAAGAACACTTAAAAAGTGGCCAACTGGTCAATATAATGCCCGATCAGATTTTCTATGTGCCACTCTATTGGCAGTGTTGGCAACTATCGGGCAGGTTAATTAGTGAATTGACAGATAATATAATCGCCTATTGCCAACAGGTATTAGCGCAAACGACTAACATAAACTAAAGCGCGTTAAGAAAGTAGCTGACTTTTCGCAATCGGCTCAAGACAAGCTTCAAGCTCTTCGTCGGTAGTTGGCATAAAACCAAGTTCAAAGGTTTGACGAGAGCCCAGCATATAAGCGCTGGTTTCGCCATGATCGTGGTGAAACCATTTCCCATGTAGGCAGATATCAGTATAACATTTATCTTCCATTAACAATTTCATCATACGCTCCTCAATAATATTATGTAACGATAGTCACTTAACTGATTAACATTTCATTAACCTTATTAATTACCATAAAAGCGTAAATTTTCTACAGTAGCCTTGATCTAAATCAATCTAGTTAGCATGCAAAGTTGACTGGATAGGTTTGTGTTGATTTATGTGCAGTCACACAATGAAGTTTTCAGAACAACTAAAAAATACACAGTCCAATAATTAACGGCATAATTAATGCCAAAATTTACAATTAATCACCAAAACATGAACTAAATAGAATTTATGGTATTTGCCTATTCTTTTTTAAATAATGATATTGGTGCGTAATTATTTTCCAAATAGTGTTTGCATTTTATTACAAACATAGCTGACGTAAGCGAAAATGTTAGCAACCACCAACATCTTTTTTTATACGTAATTTATCCACAAAATTATCCACGCCAAGTTGAAAATTATTAGCTTGAAAAAAAGTTTAAAAGCGTTATCTTGTGCCTCCTTATTTAATGCAACACTATATGTTGTGTTTAAATTAAACAAATCACACAATTTACGAACAACACTTAATTTGTTACATAGTTGTAATTCACCCCTTAAAAGGTAATCAGAATGAATAAAAACCTGTTTGTTACTAAACGTAATGGCAAAAGAGAAAGTATTGATCTCGAAAAAATTCACCGCGTCATCACTTGGGCGGCCGAAGGTCTTAATAACGTTTCAGTTTCACAGGTAGAGTTAAACTCTCATATTCAATTTTATGATGGTATCCGCACTGACGATATACATGAAACAATTATCAAAGCAGCTGCCGATCTGATTTCTGAAGAATCCCCTGATTACCAATATTTGGCAGCTCACTTAGCCGTTTTCCACCTGCGTAAAAAAGCCTACCAACGCTTTACACCACCGAGTGTCTTTGAGCATGTGAGTAAAATGGTCTCTAAAGGAAAGTATGATGCACACCTTTTAGAGGATTACAGTAAACAAGAGTTTGAGGAGATGGAGAAATTCATCGATCACAACCGAGACTTAAACTTCTCATACGGCGCGGTCAAACAACTTGAAGGTAAATACCTGATTCAAAATCGTGTTACTGGTGATATTTACGAAAGTGCGCAGTTTTTGTACCTGTTAGTATCAGCGTGTTTATTCTCCGATTATGATAAATCAGTGCGTCTTGATTATGTAAAACGTTTTTATGATGCGACATCACAGTTCAAAATTTCATTACCGACGCCGATCATGTCTGGCGTACGTACTCCGACACGTCAATTTAGCTCATGTGTATTAATTGAAACTGGCGATAGCTTAGATTCTATCAATGCAACGGCAAGCTCAATTGTTAAATATGTATCACAACGTGCAGGTATTGGGATTAATGCCGGCCGTATTCGCGCACTGGGTAGTACCATCCGTGGCGGTGAAGCATTCCATACTGGTTGTATTCCTTTTTATAAATATTTCCAAACCGCGGTAAAGTCTTGTTCACAAGGTGGGGTGCGTGGTGGTGCGGCCACTGTTTTCTATCCAATTTGGCACTTAGAAGTTGAGTCTTTATTAGTACTTAAAAACAACCGTGGTATCGACTCTAACCGTGTTCGTCATCTTGATTATGGTGTGCAATTAGGACGTTTATTTTACCAACGCCTTATCGACAAAAAAGAGATAACTCTGTTCAGTCCATCCGATGTACCTGGATTATACGATGCCTTTTTTGAAGACCAAGATGAATTTGAGCGCTTATACCATCTCTACGAAGGTGATGAGTCAATTCGTCAAAGTAGTATTCCAGCCGTTGAATTATTCTCATTACTCATGCAAGAGCGTGCGAGTACCGGTCGTATCTACATTCAAAATGTTGATCATTGTAATACACACAGTCCTTTTGACAGTAAAGTTGCCCCTATTCGTCAAAGTAACCTGTGTTTAGAAATTGCGCTACCAACAAAACCTTTACAGCATATTATGGATGAAGAGGGTGAGATAGCGCTATGTACATTATCAGCACTTAATTTAGGCGCAATTGAAAATTTAGATGAACTAGAAGAGTTATCTGAATTAGCAGTACGTGCCCTTGATAATCTACTTGATTACCAAGATTATCCAATTAAAGCAGCTGAAAACAGCTCAATGGCTCGTCGTACTTTAGGTATAGGGGTTATCAACTACGCTTACTACTTAGCGAAAAATGGCGTTAAATATTCAGATGGTAGTGCTAACAACTTAACACACAAAACCTTTGAAGCGATTCAATACTACCTATTAAAAGCGTCTAATAAATTAGCGATTGAGCGTGGTGCTTGTCCTAAGTTCAATGAAACACGTTATTCGCAAGGGATTTTACCGCTCGATAATTACAAAAAATCACTCGATGATATCCACAGTGAGCCTCTGCACCTTGATTGGGAAACACTACGTGGCGACATCGTTAAACACGGCCTGCGAAACTCAACGCTATCGGCTTTGATGCCATCAGAGACATCAAGTCAAATATCTAATGCAACTAATGGTATTGAGCCACCACGTGGCTTCATTAGTGTTAAAGCGAGTAAAGATGGTATATTAAAACAAGTTGTACCTGAGTTTGATAAGTACAAAGAAAACTATGAGTTATTGTGGGATATCCCTAATAACCAAGGTTACTTAGAGCTAGTGGGACTAATGCAGAAGTTTGTTGACCAAGCGATTTCCGCTAACACCAATTACGATCCAAAACGTTTCGATGATAATAAAGTGCCAATGACAAACCTGCTAAGAGACCTGTTAGTCGCTTATAAAATGGGTGTAAAAACACTGTATTATCATAATACGCGCGATGGTGCGGATGATGAAAAAGTAGTGGAAGATGATGGGTGTGCCGGTGGCGCGTGTAAAATCTAGCTGATAATAGCAAACAATAATAGATATATTTTGGAGTATTCAATGGCTTACACTACTTTTTCAAAACTTGCTAATGACGCAATGAAAGAGCCAATGTTTTTTGGTAATCCGGTCAACGTAGCACGTTACGATCAACAAAAATTTGAAGTATTTGAAAAATTAATTGAGAAGCAACTCAGTTTCTTCTGGCGACCAGAAGAGATCGACGTAAGTCGTGATCGTATCGATTTTATGAATTTGCCAGATCATGAACAGCATATTTTTATCTCTAATTTAAAATATCAAACACTGCTTGATTCAATTCAAGGTCGTAGCCCAAATATGGCGTTATTACCGATTGTTTCGTTGCCAGAGCTTGAAACATGGATTGAAACATGGGCATTTTCAGAAACGATTCATAGCCGTAGTTACACGCATATTTTACGTAACCTGTTTACGGATCCAGGTGAAGTGTTTGAAGATATCGTAAATAATGATGAAATCCAAAAGCGTGCGACTGACATTTCAGGGTATTACGATGAACTAATCCATTCAGTGCAATATATGCAACTACATGGTTTAGATGATCAAGAAACTATTCCTTACCACAATATCGAAGGGAAACAAGAAGCATTAACACTGCGTGCCATTAAAAAGAAACTATACCTATGTATCTGTTCAACTAATGCACTAGAAGCGATTCGCTTTTATGTTTCATTTGCGTGTTCCTTTGCCTTTGCAGAGCGAGACTTACTCGAAGGTAATGCAAAAATCATTAAACTGATTGCCCGTGATGAAGCACTTCATTTAACCTCAACACAACAAATTTTAAATCTGTGGGCTGATGGTAAAGATGATCCTGAAATGGCAGAAATTGCACTTGAGTGTTTTGCCGAAGGACGTGAAATATTCATGCAAGCAGCTGAACAGGAAAAAGAGTGGGCACAATACTTGTTCAAAGATGGCTCGATGATCGGCCTTAATGAACAAATTTTATGTCAATACGTAGAGTACATCAGTAACCAACGTATGGTTGCTATCGGCTACGAAGCACCTTTCCCGGTTAGCACCAACCCTATCCCTTGGATAAACCATTGGTTAGTAAGTGATAACGTACAAGTTGCTCCACAAGAAGCAGAGATTAGCTCTTATCTTGTCGGACAGATTAATAGTAAAGTAGACAGCGAAGACTTAAGTACTTTTGAATTGTAAGTTATATGCCTCATACCCTCACCGTTGATGGGAAAAAATACCCGTTAAATAGCCAGCAAACCTTGCTTGAGAACTTAGAGTCTCAAGCAATTAAAGCAGAATTTCATTGTCGCGACGGGCATTGTGGCGCCTGCCGATGCACTTTAGTCAGTGGCCAAGTAAACTATATTACTTACCCGATGGCCTACCTGCGAGAAAATGAAATATTGCTTTGTTGTAGCCAATCAAAAAGTGACATATCGATAACGCGTTAACCTATACACAACAATAACAGCGTGAGTTTACTCACAAATAATTTGTAGTGCTTAAACATCTTCCGAATGCATTGCCCTATTCAAAAAAAATGCCTTATACTTTATCGTATTACTGACTTTAGGATACTTTCTACACTGGATGTTCACGCTTAATAAGCTCAGCCCAATTGTGTTTTTTCTCACCACCGTATTTAGCGTGGAGGCGTTATCACAAACAGATTTCACAGATGGTTATGAAGCAGCACAGGCAGGTGACTATAAACGTGCTATTTTACTTTGGACTCCGCTGGCAGAAAAAGGCGATCCTGCCGCACAATACACCTTAGGTTGGATGTTTGAAAGTGGCCAAGGTGTTCCACAAAACTATCAACAGGCAGCATTTTGGTACACCAAAGCGGCCAATCAAGGCGATGTTGCAGCACAATATGTGCTAGCTAACATGTATCAAAATGGCACTGGTGTAAAACGTAGTGATCAACAAGCGGTAATTTGGTTTACTAAGGCGGCTAACCAAGGTGATGCCATTGCTCAATTTAAATTAGGTGTCTACTTTCAAAAAAACGATAATAAGCAACAAGACTACCAAAAAAGCTTACGCTGGTTTACCAAAGCGGCACAGCAAGGGCACATCACCTCACAAATTAACCTGGGTAAAATTTATCAATCTGGCAAAGGTATTGCTATTAATTATAAATTAGCGATTAACTGGTATGAAAAGGCAGCCGTACAAGACAATGCACTCGGACAATACCACCTAGGCCATATGTATGAATTTGGCCGTGGTGTAGACAAAAATTTAAAAAAAGCCAAATCATTGTATTTACAATCTGCAACTAAACAATATGCACCAGCAGCTTATAAGCTAGCTGAGTTATATGAACTTGGTAAAGGCAGTGACACAGACTTTAAGCGCGCAGCTAAATGGTATAGATCAGCCGCTAATAAAGGTAATAGTGGTGCTCAATTTAAACTTGGAAACTTGCATAAAGAGGGCAAAGGCGTAAAAAAAAATATTCGTAGCGCGATCGATTGGTATACCCTAGCAGCGAATCAAAATCATGCGCTAGCGCACTATCAACTAGCTGTAATTTATGAAGAAGGGATTGAAGACAAACAAAAAAAACAGTCAATTCAACATAGTTACAAAAAAGCATTACAGCATTTTAAACTATCTTCTGAATTAGGGTATTCACGTGCACATGGTCGACTTGCTTATCTTTATGAGCAAGGTTTAGGCACTGAAGTCGACCTTCAAAAAGCAGTAGCACTTTACCAACGTTCAACACTCCCTTGGGCCATTAAGCGCTATCAAGTCCTCAGTGCACGTTTAAACTGCTATGATACAGCTACGACTAAGTTATTTTCCGTTAATATTGCCTGCACAGATCGTGAAACCCTTCGAGAAAAAATAAAAGAACAAAAAATTGTTCCGATTGAAGAAAACCTTGATCTCTGGACGGACACTTATTTTACAGGAGCAGTAATTAGAGGAAGTAGCAAGTTAAAGGTCACCTACACTCGTGATGATTTCTTTGTAAGCGCGGAATACACCTTTATAGGGCGCAGTAACCCCAAGCTCATTGGTAAGGTTAAAAATAAATTAGCCGAGCGATATGACCAGCCTCACAGCCAAAAAGGCACAGAGGCTGAGGGTGCAGTGAGTTATCAATGGAATCTTACTGATGGAATACAACTTACCATATGGCGTGAATGGCCAGATACCACCACTTATGTTCGTTATGTATCACCCCAAAAAAAATTATTACTTGATGCTCAGAAAAAACAATCAAGTGATAAAACATTTATCCCCGCTGAGGATAAAGCAGACGCGCGGATTGATCCGAGCCTTTTTTAACAAATCAGTTGGAATGACCTACTGATTCCAATAAAATCAAGCAAATATATTTATAAAAGTTGAAATAATGGATACCACTTTACTCTTTTTTATTGGCACAGCATTTACCTTTGGCATGATCATTAACTTCACCGGTTTACCACCAATGGTTGGTTTTTTGCTCGCAGGTTTCGCTTTAAACTACTTCGGCTTTGAAGCAATGGAAGGCTTAAACACCTTGGCAAATTTAGGGGTAACTATCCTACTTTTCTCGATTGGTTTAAAACTTGATATTCGCACGCTGTTTAAAACTGAAGTATGGGGGGGCGCAACAATCCACATTATTGCCAGTATCCTCTTTTATGCTGGCTTGTTATTCCTTCTGAAACAACTTGGTATCTATTTCTTCCTTGATTTAGAGATAAGTTCTTTATTGTTGGTTGCCTTTGCATTGAGCTTTTCCAGTACCGTTTTTGCGGTCAAAATACTCGAAGAAAAAAGCGAAACAAACTCGTTATACGGGCGTATTGCGATCGGTATTTTGATCATGCAGGATATTTTTGCAGTGCTATTTTTAACCGTTTCAGTGGGAAAAATCCCCTCTATTTGGGCATTAGGTTTATTTGCCCTGCCCCTTATCCGGCCATTACTTTTTAAACTATTAGATAGGGCTGGCCATGGCGAACTTCTGGTTTTGTACGGTTTCTTCCTTGCGCTGGTAATTGGCGCAGGTTTATTTGAATCAGTCGGTATGAAGGCTGATTTAGGTGCCTTAATAGCGGGTATGTTACTCGCGGGACATCCAAGTGCAAAAGATATGGCTAAATCCCTGTTTAACATGAAAGAGTTATTCTTAATCTGTTTCTTCTTAAGTATTGGTTTAGGTGGTTTTCCGCAGCTCGAACACGTGGTTGTAGCGGCTATCCTTTCGCTGTTGTTGGTGGGTAAAATTGCCCTGTACTTCTTAACCCTTGCTAAATTCCAGCTACGTTCACGTACCTCTCTATTTGCAGCTTTCTCATTGGCAAATTATAGTGAATTCGGATTAATTGTGGCATCACTAGCAACCTATAAAGGCTGGTTATCACAGGATTGGTTAATTATCACCGCGATTGCTGTTTCATTAAGTTTCATCATCGCCTCGGTGCTAAACAAGTACTCCGACGCTATCTACAGTCGTTTTACCTTAACATTAAAACGCTTTCAATCTACTCGTTTACATAAAGATGATAGGCCAGTACGTGTCGGAGATGCACAAATTTTAGTCATGGGGATGGGGCGCATTGGTGCCGGTGCATACGATGCTCTTAAAATAAGCTATGGTGAGCTAGTTATGGGAATTGACTATGACCATCAAACTACGCTTAGACATCGTGAGCAAGGGCGACGTGTAATAACCGGTGATGCGCTGGATTCCGACTTTTGGAATAAATTACAACTGACCGACAACATTAAACTCATTTTACTGGCGATGCCTGATCATAACGGTAACCGTTATGCAGCAGAACAGCTAAAAAAAATTGATAGTGCAAGCTTTAAAGTGGCGGCCCTTGCCCACTATAAAAGCGATGAAGTGGAACTTAATGAGTTAGGCGTAAGTCCTGTTTATAATATGTATGAAGAGGCAGGTTCTGGTTTTGCTCGTCATGTTTGGTCTGAGCTGCAACCTAAAATTCAAGCTAATAAAGTCGATCCAGAACTATAACATTTAACAAAAAAATAACACATTGCTATGAATCCTTTGAATTATGCAGCTATAACAGAGGAATTGTGACTTGGTAAACGCTATTTAGTGTGACTTTTTACCTTGATTCTGTAAAAATCATCTCAATTATTAAAACAAATTCATTTTTTGTAGCAGTTAGGTTAACAACTGTCATAGAAATGAAACTATAAAGGTAACAATATGTGTTCAATTTTTGGTGTGTTCGACATTAAAAGCGACCCTACGGCTTTACGTAAGCAAGCAATAGAGATGTCAAAATTATTACGTCACCGTGGCCCTGATTGGTCAGGTGTTTATGCAAGCGACAAAGCAATCCTAGTTCATGAGCGTCTTTCGATCGTTGATGTAAATACAGGTGCACAACCGCTATACAACCAAGACAATACACATATTCTTGCGGTAAACGGTGAGATTTATAACCATAAAGATTTAGAAGCAACACTAACCTGTGGCTATGAGTTCAAAACTAAATCGGATTGTGAAGTTATTCTTGGTTTGTACGAAGAGAAAGGCAACCAGTTCTTAGATGATCTAAATGGTATCTTTGCATTCTGTTTATATGACAGCAAAAAAGATAAATACCTTGTTGGTCGTGATCACATGGGTATCATTCCACTTTATATGGGTTGGGATGAGCACGGTAACTTCTACGTAGCATCAGAGATGAAAGCCCTGACACCAGTGTGTGTAAAAGTAGAGGAGTTCCCTCCAGGTCATTACCTAGATAGTGAAATCGGCGAACTCACTAAGTACTACATCCGTGATTGGATGGAATATGATGCAGTAAAAGACAACGGCGGTAGCGCAGCTGAGATTGGTGAAGCCCTAGAAGCATCAGTAAAACGTCAACTTATGTGTGATGTGCCGTACGGTGTACTACTTTCAGGCGGTCTTGATTCTTCCGTTATCTCTGCAATCACGCAAAAATTTGCAAAACAGCGCATCGAAGATAACGATCAATCTGGCGCTTGGTGGCCACAACTTCACTCTTTCTCTGTCGGTCTTGAAGGCTCACCTGATTTAGCAGCAGCACAAAAAGTAGCTGATGAATTAGGCACGGTTCACCACCCTATTATCTTTACTGAACAAAATGGTATTGATGCCCTTAAAGAGGTGATATACCACCTTGAAACCTACGATGTAACAACAATTCGTGCATCAACACCAATGTATTTAATGGCACGTAAAATTAAAGCAATGGGTATCAAGATGGTTCTTTCTGGTGAAGGTGCTGATGAAATATTTGGTGGTTACTTATACTTCCATAAAGCACCTAACGCACAAGAGTTCCATGAAGAGCTAAACCGTAAACTTAGCAAGCTACATATGTTTGACTGTTTACGTGCTAATAAGTCGATGTCTGCATGGGGTGTAGAGGCACGCGTACCATTCTTAGACAAAGAGTTCTTAGATGTTGCAATGCGTACTAACCCAGATCTTAAAATGATCAAAGATGGCCGCATTGAAAAAGATATTCTTCGTGAAGCTTTTGAAGGTAAATTGTTGCATGAAGTACTATGGCGTCAAAAAGAGCAATTCTCTGATGGTGTCGGTTACAACTGGATTGATACGTTAAAAGAGCATATCGAAACACAAGTAACGGATCAGCAATTAGAAAGTGCAGCCTTTAAATACCCAATTAATACGCCAGATACTAAAGAAGCTTACTTCTATCGCAGTATCTTTGCTGAACATTTCCCACTAGACAGTGCAGCTGAATGTGTACCACACGGTAAGTCAGTTGCATGTTCAACCGTTGAAGCGCTAGCTTGGGACGAAAGTTTCCAAAATAACGCCGATCCATCGGGCCGTGCTGCGGGTATCCATAACGATGCATACCAACAAAACTAAATGCTAATTTAGATTTGTGATAAAATTTTAAAGCGCTCACTGAGCGCTTTTTTTATGCATGAATACTTTTGAACAAAACTGGAACTCCCATGAGTGATAAAAATAAACTCCCCTGCCCCTGTAACAGTGGCTCCACCTACGCAAAATGTTGTGCTGTTTTTCACTCTCGGCAACAAAAACCCATTTCTTGCGAACAATTAATGCGCTCTCGGTACAGCGCATTTGTATTTCAACTTGGTGAATACCTCTTTGATACCTACCACCCCGATTTTAGAGGTTCATTAACCATTGAGCAGCTTTCAGAAAAAAGTTTAGACTGGAAAAAATTACAAATAGTTGAAACAGAAAGTTTGCCTAGCACTGGGTTTGTTGAGTTTAAAGCATGGTATCTAGTTGATGGTGACTTTTCATGTCACCATGAACGTTCAAACTTTATGAAAGATCATGATCAATGGCTTTATTGTGATGGGACTTTTTATACTTAGAATCTACTTACCTGCACTTGTATGGCCTTGCCTAAAGTTCTATTAGGTTCGCCATACACTTGCATAAGTTTAGCTGTATTTAGCTCTCAAAGTGCACAGATGATGCACAGCCCCTATTATTCTGAATTTAAAATAGCTTCAATTTACTGGTACTTTTCAAGTTCATATCTATTAAATTGATTCTTTATTTTAATAGACTCTTTCTATTTATAAATTCAACAATTTCATTTGGAACTCCGAAGTCACAGTCAAGTATCCCCTTACCCGATAAAGTATTATATTGAGCTTGAGTAAAAATCTATCAAATTCCAAGTAATGCAGAAACATTATATTGGAATTACTACAAATCCGTGGACAAATTTACTTGACCACAACACAGTTAGTCTCTCAAAAGTTAAATTTTAATGGTTAAATTGCGCTTATCTCTAGTAATAATACAAGTGTTGTATTTAACTTATATTTTAGTATTCTTTTTGATAAGTGGAACGATATGAAAAATACAACACCGTTAAAAACAACATCCTCAAAAGCCCCCAATAAACCAATTATCAAAACGAACCGGAAAGCAGAAGAGCCAAAGAAAAAACATTTGTTTTCAAAGCTCAATATCCATGTTCCGATTCCCTCTTCACTGATGTTGATTTTACCCTCTTTTCAGTTGGCAGCTGAGAATGTAAATGCTGTATCTAGCGAAACTAAACAACAAATTGGCATTAACGAGGATACAAAACTAGGTAATGCATCTACACCTATAATCATCGAAAATACAGAAGCTAGCGATAGCTTAAAACAGCCTAGTAGCAACGCCGAAGTAACTGAACAAGGAAACATACCTACTCATTCTCAATTACACTCCTCTCATTATTTATCAGCGAGCCCTTTCGCTATCGCTACGCAACTATTGCAAAATCCACATACTAGCATTTCAAATTTACCGCCAACAAATGTCCCTGACCAACAAACGCAAATGATTTCAGATTTAACCCCTGCAACACCATTATTGCTACCTTCTGCGCAGGCTCAACAACCTGTCAGCTACCTTGCTGAAAAGATTCCAGGAAAGTATGGCACACTAGAGGTAGACGCATCGGGTAAATATACATTTGTACTTGACCCTCATTCGCCTGCATATATTGAATTGCAAAATAAGCAACCAAGTACAGATACCTTTACCTTACAACTGTCAAATGGTACGACTTTAATTGTTGATATTCCTATTAGTGGCCAACAAGATAAGCCCTCCATCACAGGAGACTTCTCTGGCATACTCATTGAAGATACCAATGTTGACAGTAACGGATTACTTAAATCGTCAGGCAAAATTGAAGTAACGGATCCAGACCATGATCAAAGTGGTTTGCAAGCAGAGACCATTCAAGGACAATATGGATCGTTAACTATCGATCAGCAAGGCCGTTGGCAGTATATCGTCAACAATAACCAAAGTAACATTCAGGCTCTCACCCAACAAACAGGGCTACAAGAAAGCTTCACAGTACACACTATTGATGGCTCCGCTCAAGTATTGTCAATGTCGATTGGTGGCGTCGATGATAATGCAAGTATCTCAGGTGAAGATACAGGTAGCGTGACGGAAGAATCTCAACTGCAAACCAGTGGCACTTTATCAATTACTGATAGCGATAGCGGAGAAGCACACTTCTCCAATACCGACATTGTTGGGATATTAGGCACCCTGCACCTTCAAGACAATGGTGCATGGACGTACGATCTGGACAACACCAATCCTACCGTTCAAGCGTTAGGTAAAGGCGCAACCGCTACCGATAACATTACGGTTCAATCGGCTGATGGTACAACACATCAAGTGTCTATAACTATTAATGGCACCAACGATAAAGCGGTGATTGCGGGCACTGATTCAGGTGCAGTGACGGAAGAGTCTCAGCTTCAAGTCTCGGGCACACTCACTGTAACGGATGTTGATACTGGTGAAGCGCATTTTTCAAATGCCAACATAATTGGGACGTTAGGTACGTTGCACTTAACGGATACTGGTTCGTGGACGTACGATTTGGATAATACCAACCCTACCGTTCAAGCATTAGGCCAAGGGAAAACTGCTACAGATACGATCACGGTTCAATCGGCAGATGGTACAACACATCAAGTGTCTATAACTATTAATGGCACCAACGATAAAGCGGTGATTGCGGGCACAAATTCAGGTGTGGTGATAGAAGAGTCTCAACTTCAAACTACCGGCACATTAACCGTTACCGATACAGATTCTGGTGAAGCACACTTCTCGGACACTGATATTGTAGGATCATTAGGTACACTTCACCTCACTGATTCAGGCAGCTGGACTTACGATTTAGATAATACCAATCCAACGGTACAAGCATTAGGAAAAGGAGCAACCGCTACTGATGTCATTACTGTGCATTCTGCTGATGGCACGCCACATCAAATCAGCATTACTGTTAACGGCACTAATGATACAGCAGTAATTGCAGGCACCAATTCGGGTGCAGTTACCGAAGAAACACAACTTCAAACAACTGGTACATTAACCGTTACGGATACAGATTCTGGTGAAGCACACTTCTCGGACACTGATATTGTGGGATCATTAGGTACACTTCACCTGACTGATTCAGGTGCGTGGACGTATGATTTAGACAATACCAATCCAACGGTGCAAGCATTAGGACAAGGTAAAACGGCAACAGACACAATTACTGTTAACTCAGCTGATGGCACGCCACATCAAATCACGGTTACGGTCAATGGCACCAATGATGCTGCTGTAATTTCTGGAACTAATACTGGTCAAGTGACGGAAGAGTCTGTACTGCAAACTTCTGGTTTATTAACTATTACCGATACTGACACTGGCGAAGCACACTTCTCTACCTCGTCCACAGGAAGTACTGATATTGTTGGTACTTTAGGTACACTTCACCTGACTGATTCAGGAGCTGGACTTACGATTTAGACAATACCAATCCAACAGTACAAGCATTAGGACAAGGTAAAACGGCAACAGACACAATTACTGTTAACTCAGCTGATGGCACGCCACATCAAATCAGCATTACTGTTAACGGCACTAATGATACAGCAGTGATTGCTGGCACAAATTCAGGTGCAGTTACCGAAGAAACACAACTTCAAACTACCGGAACATTAACCGTTACCGATACAGATTCTGGTGAAGCACACTTCTCGGACACTGATATTGTGGGATCATTAGGTACACTTCACCTGACTGATTCAGGCAGCTGGACTTACGATTTAGATAATACCAATCCAACGGTACAAGCATTAGGACAAGGCGCAACCGCCACTGATGTTATTACTGTGCATTCTGCTGATGGCACGCCACATCAAATCAGCATTACTGTTAACGGCACTAATGATACAGCAGTAATTGCAGGCACCAATTCGGGTGCAGTTACCGAAGAAACACAACTTCAAACAAC